>JANNUW010000040.1:0-1709 GCA_031414095.1 Hyphomicrobium sp.
CGCATCGGCACCGGTCATTTCAGACCGATCTTGCGGTGCTGGCTCCCCATCAAAGCGAACCTGAAACACGCGAACCGGGCGTGCGATATTCTTGACCGTTTGTTCCCCCATGTCGTCGAAAAACAGCGGCGACTTATCTCGCAAGTGATCACGAACCGCTCTTGAAGCAAGAATGGCGCCCGGAGTTGCCAACGACTGCAGTCTTGCAGCGACATTGACCCCATCGCCGAAGATGTCATCGGCTTTGACCATGACATCACCAACATGAATTCCTATTCGGAGTTGCATCTTGCTTTGAGACGGTTGATCGCTGCTCCAAGCTACCAGTGCTTGCTGAATCTCGATGGCGGACTGCACGGCCTCTACGACGCTCGGAAATTCAGCGAGCACACTGTCACCCGCCGTGTTCGCGATGCGTCCGTTGTGCTGTTCAATGATACTGTCGACAATACGCCGGAGTTCGCCAAGTGCGGTAAAGGTGCCCGCTTCGTCGACGCTCATTAGCCGGGTGTACCCAGCGACATCGGCCGAGAGGATCGCCGCCAGCTTGCGTTGGATTGTTTCGTTCATGGCTCAATGTTGTTGAAAAAGGTTTTGCGCGGGAACCGCGGAGCACTAATTCAAGAGCCACCGATCCGCGCGACCCGGCAGACATCCAGCAACACAATCGCGTACACTGTTCAACCTGCATTTTGCAGGCTCCAACGACTTCGATAATGCCCGATTCTCAATGTCTCAGCCGCCGGAGGACGTTCGGTTGATCCATCGTATTAGCTTCGGAAGCGCTTAAGCGGGTGACTCAGCACTCCAAGCGAACACTAATTGCTCGGTTCTCTGAATCGAACATTGCGTACGACGCTGTTCTCGAAAAAAGCTATAGCTGCTACTCACAGCAGCCGAGGAGTGCTAGAGTGCACACCTCGGATGTATTTGAAAGCAACAGAGACTATCCGTATTTCTTCCGCATCCGTTCGATTTCCGCCTGATCGGGTTTGTAAGCTGGAGCATTCGGGTCGAAGTTTTTCCAGCCCGTCTTCTCATATTCTGCGCGCCGCATCCTAGGATCAATGGGTCGATGACCACCGAGGATCGAATCGATGCGATCCGTTGCGTGATCAGTGCGTACGGTAACAAGGGTACCGCCACGGCGAACTGCTTCAGAATAAACATGCGCATCAGCTTCTGATGTGCCAGCGTCGATCAGTGCACCGATTATGCCGCCGGTGGCCGAGCCTGCCACCGCACCGAGCGCTGTTGACGCCAGCCAGCCCGCAGCAACAACTGGACCGAGACCTGGAATGGCAAGTAAGCCAAGGCCCGCCAGCAAACCCGCGCCTCCACCGACCGCTGCGCCGATTCCAACACCGGACGAAGTGGCGGAGACATCGTCAACGTTGGCGTATTGATCACTCACATGTTTGTTTGCGACCATACTAATATCTTTCGACGGCACGCCCGCCGCTTCTAAATCCTGAACCGCACGCTCTGCCTGGGCATAGCTGTCGTAAACCTTGCTGAACGTTTGCATTTTAGCTCTCCATTCTCAATCTACTTGGCTACTACGTTGCCCTTAAAATCGACGGCAACATCGGTGGTCTTTGTTGCATCCGACGCGGTTCCGCGCCAAATACCCTTGTCGTCTTTTTTCAAGGCTGAGACCTTGGTGAAGCCCGCCGCCATTATTCGGTCCTGCGCCTGAGCCTCGGTGA
>JANNUW010000041.1:0-8199 GCA_031414095.1 Hyphomicrobium sp.
CCGACGAGCCGACCGGAAATCTCGATACCAAGACCGGAGCGCACATCATCGAATTGCTATTTGCCATGCAGCGCCAGCGCCAGTCCACACTGGTGCTCATCACGCATGACGAGCACTTGGCGCGGCAGTGCTCGCGCACGATACGCATGGCTGACGGGCGGGTGGTGGCCGACGAAAAGGCGCGCGCCGCATGAGCGACGCAACAGCCGCCATAACTCCGGCGCGCGCCGCGCCTCTTGCCGGGCGCGTGATGACGCTGGCGTTGCGCGAATTGC
The DNA here is from genome assembly GCA_031414095.1 of Hyphomicrobium sp. Taxonomy (GTDB): domain Bacteria; phylum Pseudomonadota; class Alphaproteobacteria; order Rhizobiales; family Hyphomicrobiaceae; genus JANNFX01. The sequence continues at coordinate 276 of JANNUW010000041.1, forward strand.
GCTCGGGCCTGGGCGGATTTTATATTTTCATTGCCTGCGTAGCTCTCGGCGTCATGGTCATCACGACGGTCGGCGCTTTGTCGGATGCTCTCAAAACGGGCTTTGCCAAGCAAGGCGAAGCGATCCTGGGCGGAGACGCTACGTTCGCACGCATGCACGCGCGCGCCAGTGACACAGAGCGCCAATGGCTGGCTTCGCGAGGCCGGATCAGCGAAACCGCGACGCTGCGCTCGATGGCCCGCCGCATCGATGGCCAAGACCAGGCTCTCATCGAACTGAAGGCTGTGGACAGCGCCTATCCGTTAGCTGGCACCGCTGTTTTGACCAACGGAACAGCGCTCGACGCCGCCATCCGTCAAGGCGACGACGCGGCCGCCGATCCTATCTTGCTCGAGCGGCTAGGCCTGAAACCCGGCGATCGCATCCGCATCGGAAATGCCGAGCTGACCGTACGCGACAGCGTCAAAACCGAGCCCGACGGCATCGCCGACCGGCTCACTTACGGGCCTCGCATTTTCGTCTCTCTGGCGACACTTGAGAAAACCGGACTAGTGCAACCCGGCACCCTGGTGCGCTGGCGCTACTCGCTCAAACTCGCCGGCAGCGATGGCGAAGATCCCGCCGTGCTGACGCGCTTGCGCGCCGATGCCAAGGCCGCATTGCCCGAATCCGGTTTCTCGATAGCGGACCGGCGCGATCCCTCGCCGCAAATCAGCAAGACGCTGGAGCGGCTGCGGCAATTCCTGACGCTCCTCGGATTGACGTCATTGCTCGTCGGCGGCGTCGGGGTTGCCAATGCGGTCAACACTTTCGTCGACAAGCGGCGTAAAGTGATCGCCACTATGCGCAGCCTCGGCGCCACCAGTAGGCTCGTGTTTTACGTTTTTCTCGCGCAGGTGATGGCCATTGCGGGAATCGGGGTCGCGGTTGGCTTAACGCTGGGCGTATTGGCGCCGGCCTTACTCACCGCGCTCTATGGCGACGTGCTCCCGATCAGAGCGGAATTTACGGTCTCGCTGGCCACGGTGCTGACGGCGGCGGCCTATGGCTTTCTGGTCGCGCTCCTATTCACGCTGTGGCCGCTTGGCCGGGCGGAAGCAGTCAGTGCCGCGGCCCTTTTCCGCGATGAAGTGGGAACGACGCGCAAATGGCCGGGCGCGAGCGTCCTCATCGCGACGTTCCTCGTCGCTGCCATTCTTGTCCTATGCGCAGTTCTCACGTCCGATAGCCCCCTTATCGCGCTCTATTTCTGCGCAGGCATCGTGATCATGTTCGCGGTGTTTATAGCTCTGGGACACGCGGTCGTGTGGGCCGCCCGGCGCGTTCCCCGCCCGCGCCGGCCCGAAGTGGCGCTCGCCATCGGCAACGTGGCAGCGCCTGGCGGCCTCACGCGCTCGATCGTGCTGTCACTCGGCACTGGCCTGTCGCTGCTCACGGCCGTCGCGCTTGCCAATGCGTCCCTCGTTGACGAATTGTCGAGCCGCTTGCCTGCCAATTCGCCCGATTATTTCGTCCTCGATATTCCCAAGTCGGACTATGCAAGCGTCAGTGCCCTCATTGCGCGCGAGGTCCCCGGCAGTCAGCTTATCGAGGCGCCAATGTTGCGCGGCCGCCTCTTGCGTTTGAAGGACAAGCCTGTCGAAGAGATCAAGGCGCCGCCCGAAGCCCAGTGGGTGCTGACCGGCGATCGCGGGCTGACCTATGCCGGCAGCGTTCCAGATGGCTCGAAAGTGGTGGCAGGAGAATGGTGGCCAGCCGATTACAAGGGCGAACCTTTAGTGTCATTCGAAGCCGAACTGGCGCAAAAGTTGGGGCTCGCCATCGGCGATAAAGTGACCGTCAACGTGCTCGGCCGCAATTTAACTGCTACGATCAAGAACCTGCGCGAAGTAAAGTGGGAAAGCTTGGCACTGAATTTCGTCATGGTCTTTTCGCCCAACACTTTGGCGCAGGCCCCGCACGCAATGCTCGCGACTGTGACGCTACCTAAAGGCACGCCGCTCGACAGCGAAGTCCGCATGGCACGTAAGCTGGGGCAGGCGTTCCCGGCCGTGACGCCGATCCGCGTCAAGGATGCGATCGAGGCCTTTAACGGTGTTTTTTCAAAAATCATGACAGCCGTGCGGGTGGCTGGTGGTGTCACGCTACTATCGGGCGCGCTTGTTCTGGCCGGTGCCCTCGCCACAGCCCAGCGCAAACGCATACTCGAGGCGGTAATTCTGAAGACGCTTGGCGCGACAAGGCGGCGCATCATGACAGCGCATCTGGCGGAATATCTCATTCTGGCTGCGGTGACTGCCTTATTTGCAGTGGTCCTGGGAGCTTTGGCCGCCTGGTTTGCGGTCACGCACGTCATGGAAATCGAGTTCAGTTTTGCCTGGGCCGCCGTCGCGCAAACCTTGGCCCTCGCTCTGCTGCTGGTCGCGATGTTCGGGGGATTGGGCACTTGGCTCGTGTTGAGAGCCCGGCCGGTGCCTTATCTAAGAACCGAATAAGTGATGTTAATCAAATGCCTGCTGGCGCTAATCTTGGCTTGCCCGCAAACAATGACTAAAATAATGCAAGCCGGTACGCTTGAAACGCCAGCGCCGTATGGTCATATGTCGGCTAAGTTTGATTTGCCTTCAGACTCACACAAGGGAACCACAATGGCTCAATTCGAAAATCGCGTCGGTCCCGCTACGCTGCAGCGCGCAGGCGCCGACACCGACCAGGGTTTGCGATCGTATATGCTGGGCGTTTACAACTATATGGCCGGCGGCGTGGCGCTGACGGGCATCGTGGCGTACGCACTGTTCGCACTCGCCGTGACCAACGACCCCACGGCCGCCGCTGCGACGCTTAAAGGCGGCAAGATGCTGACGTCGTTTGGCGTTCTGCTCTATACCAGCCCGCTGAAGTGGGTGCTGATGCTCGCGCCTCTGGCATTCGTATTCTTTTTCGCTGTTCGCGCTAACTCGATGAGCGTCAGCGGCGCGCAAACCTCGTTCTGGGCGTACGCGGCTCTCGTCGGCGCATCTATCTCGGTCATCCTGCTCATTTACACCGGCGCCTCTATTGCCCGGGTGTTCTTCATCTCGGCCGCGACCTTCGCAGCGCTTGGTGCCTATGGCTACACGACGAAGAAAGACCTGACTGGCTGGGGCACGTTCCTCTTTATGGGCATGGTGGGCATTCTCATCGCCAGCCTTGTCAACGTGTTCTTCCTGCAGTCGACGGCGATGCAGTTTGCCACCTCGGTCTTGGGCGTGCTGATTTTCGCAGGCTTGACAGCCTATGACACGCAGCGCATCAAGGACGATTACTACGCCTTCGCCCACGACGGTGAGATGGCCGCCAAGGCCTCCGTTTTCGGCGCGCTCGCGCTTTACCAGGACTTCATCGGCCTATTCATGAACCTCCTGTCGCTGGCCGGCGATCGCGAATAAGGCAGCACTCTAGCGAACTCATGAGGGCTCCGCGCAAGCGGGGCCCTTTTGCTATTAGGGCTCAAGTGCACGGATGACCGGAATAACCATACGGCCGTTTCAGGCAAGCGACACAGGCACCGTTACAGAGATTTACGCCCAGGCCGTGCGTGAGGACACCGCGACATTCGAGATTGACGCGCCCGACGTAGCCGAGATGGCACGCCGTATTGCCGGTATTATCGAAGCCGGGCATCCGTTTCTGGTGGCCGAACTCGATGCCGTCGTCAGTGGTTACGCTTACGCCAGCACGTTCCGGCAGCGCGCGGCATTCGCGTCGACGCTCGAAGATTCGGTCTACGTCGCGTCGTTTGCCCAGCGCCGGGGCGTAGGCCAAGCACTGCTTGAGGGCCTCATCAACAGCGCGTCAAGTTTGGGTTTTTCCCAGATGGTGGCTGTCATCGGCGACAGCGCCACCAAATCCGCGTCGGTCGCCCTACACATGGGAGCTGGCTTTCGCGAAACCGGCACGCTTACAGCCGTCGGCCGCAAGCACGACCGCTGGCTCGACATCATCTTTATGCAGCGCGCTCTGTCAGAAATACGACTCAACCGGCGCTGACGCGCTCGATCTGGGCGCCGCAGCGGGTCAGCTTTTCTTCGAGCCGCTCAAAGCCGCGATCGAGATGGTAGACGCGATTGATCGTGGTTTCACCCTCGGCCATCATGCCGGCAATGACGAGTGACACCGAGGCCCGCAGATCGGTCGCCATAACGGGCGCACCGCGCAGCGTTTTGACCCCGCGGATCGTCGCCGTGTCGCCATGCAGCTGAATATCAGCGCCAAGCCGCGCCAGTTCCTGCACGTGCATGAAGCGGTTTTCGAATATCGTTTCGCGAATGACGCTGGTGCCCGATGCGCGCGTCATCAATGCCATAAGCTGCGCCTGAAGATCTGTCGGAAAGCCGGGGAAGGGCTGCGTCTCAACGGTCACCGGCTGAATGCCGCCGCCGTTGCGCGACACGCGGATACCGTTGGGCACTTCGGTCACGGTGGTGCCGGTCTTTTCCAGTTCCAACAGCGCGGTATCGAGCAGTGCCTTGCTCGTGCCTTCGTGCACGACGTCGCCGCCGGTGGCTGCGACGACCATGGCGAACGTGCCCGTCTCGATGCGATCTGGAAGCACTGTGTGGACGGCGCCTTCGAGCCGGTCGCGGCCTTGAATGCGCAACGTCGATGTGCCGATGCCCTCGATGAGCACGCCCATCTTAACGAGACACGCCGCGACGTCGCCAACTTCGGGCTCGCGCGCGGCGTTCTCGATCAGGGTTTCACCCTTGGCGAGTGCCGCTGCCAGTAACACGTTATGCGTGGCCCCCACGGTCGCCTTGGGGAAAATGATGTGTGCGCCATGTAGCCCCTTGGGCGCTTTGGCAACCACGTAACCGGCATCGATATCGATTTCAGCACCGAGCGCCTTGAGACCCATGAGATGCCAGTCGACGGGGCGTGTGCCGATGGCGCAGCCGCCGGGCAGCGACACACGCGCTTGGCGCATGCGCGCTATCAAGGGCCCGAGCACCCAGAAACTGGCGCGCATGCGCGACACCATTTCGTAGGGCGCGACCGTGTCGGAGATTTCCCGCGCGGTCAGGTGGAATGTCTCGCCCAGGTGCATGTTGGGTGCCGAGCGTTTGCCGTCGACGGCGAGATCAACGCCATGATTGCGCAGGATGCGCGCCAGCAGATTGACGTCGGCGAGGTTGGGCACGTTCTTGAGCGTCAAGCGGTCGTCGGTCAAAAGGGCCGCGATCATCAAAGGCAGGGCCGCGTTCTTCGCACCGGAAATCGGGATGGTGCCTTTGAGTTCAGCGCCGCCGGTTATTTTAATGCGATCCATGGGTTTCCCGCTGCAGATGACGAATTTTATGAGGAGGGAGTGAAGTGGTGTTCGGGCTGGTCACGACGTCTTGAGCCATTGCCGGCCGACCTCAACATGATTTGCACGCTCTGGGCCAGATCATTAGAGTGCACGGAGCATAGAGGCCAGCACGAGCGCACGTACTGCCGCGCTCAATTGCCGCGCCGGGCTTGGCGAACGAGGAAAGCCTCAACCGACCGGGTCGTCCGGACTGCTTTGCGGATCGCTCGACCGATTTGAAGCGGCTCCCCCGACGGTGTCCTCACCAACTCCAATCGAGACGGTCTCTGCCGATCGAGCCCTTGCCAGCGCCTTACGCCGCATAAGATTAGCCCGCAGCTCCTGTGCAAGACGAACCTCGCGCGCTTCTTTGCGCGTTGGCGGCGCCGGGCGGCCTTGGCCTTTTACATCGTCGTTAGTCATACTAAAAAATGCGCCCTAAACTTTATGATCAGCCAAGCCAAGTTGTACCACAAGTTCAGCGATGCCACGGGCTTGCCGAGGCTAAACGGGTTGTGGCAGTGTACGCGCGCATTGACCTGCACTGTCGATGGACGGGCGCCATAAGCCCGCCTGCGTGCCCAAAGTTTCAGTGCATTAGCTGCCGTAGCTCAGTGGTAGAGCACTCCCTTGGTAAGTTGCTGGTTTGGGCAATTGGGGATTTGCACATCATATCGGCCACCGGACCAGCATTACCCGGCTGCGAACGAAGCGTCATACCCGGCCTCTATCTTTTCGATTTCAGGCGGCGTCAGTTCGGCAAACTCGTTCTCTCGAGCGCGGTTCGAGAGCTTACCGCCATTCTGGCGTAGAAAGCGGAAAAGCAGATCGATTGTACGGTCGGGCATTTCGACAATGGCCTCAACGCTCGCACGGAAGGCATCGTAGCGGCGCAGATAATCGGTTTCTTCGGGGAGGTCTTTCTCGACGGTCTGCTGTACGCAGCTATAGAGGAACTCGGCCTGAGGCGTGGCGTCGAAATAACGATAGAAGTCGCCAGTATCGTTCAGAACCTCGACATTGCCGGCGTCGGTCGGGCGCCATTCGACGAGTGGGAGTACGCGCCGCGAGTAAGCCTCTAGAACGGTTCGATACTCGTCGATGCGGGCGAGGATGGTGGCGGACACCGGAAACACGATGCCTTGCGGGTTGAAACCGCGTGCAGCCAGGACGTGGTGGATGAGAAAACGATGAATCCGGCCGTTGCCATCCTCGAAGGGGTGGACGAAGACGAAACCAAACGCGAGAACGGCGGCGGCGATGACGGCATCAAGATCGCGAGCTTTGTCACGATCAAAGGCAATCATGCCGTCCATCAGAGTGCCGAGATCCTCGGGCCGTGTGCTGATGTGATCGGGAATCGGTGTGCGGTTGTTTCTATCGTGCTCGCCAACAAACCCGCCGACTCTTCTCATGCCCATAGCTACGAAGCGTGAATCGCCAATAACGATGCGCTGCAGTCGTAGGAGTTCATCGAGATCAATGGGCGTGCGTCCGGCCTGACCGATGGCACGGCCCCATCGCTGAACACGATCCTGCGGAGGGTTTTCTCCCTCGATGACGTAGCTGGCGCGGGAATCCTTGAGAAGAAGGAAAGCGGCCGTGCGCGCGAGCAAGTCGGCCGGCACTTCCGCTGCAATTTCCTTGGCGCGATTGGCAAGGCCCAGCGCTGCGAACTTTTCAAGAGTTTCTGTGCGCCTGACCAAGGGGCAGAATGCCGGCGTGCCTGGCAGGTTGTTACGGACGCGATGGCGCGGTGAATTAGTCGGCTGACCAGCCCACTGCTGCTCGGCATCGAGGACGTCGGTATAGGTGCCCTTCTTCATGTCGGGCAGGTCGAGTTTGGTGGCTAAAAGCCACTCGTAAAGAAACCAGATCCGGCGAGCGTAACTTCCCGTCGGTTGATCGCGGACGAGGGCTTCGACGGGTCCGGGGCCGGTCGCGAGAAATAGGCGCTTCAAGACTGCAAGGTCGAGGCCCTCGTATTTGAGGGCAAAGGTGAGGTGGCCGTCCAGAGTGGCGGCTGGAGCATGGCGTGGCGTGAACAGGCGCCATCCATCGCGCTCTAAGGTTTTATGCCGGGTAGCGATGGCGGCTAGGGTGAGAGGGATCGGCACCGCAACGCCGTAGGAATCGATCAGGGCCGCGTAGCCAACCGGCGTCGCTTGTTCCGGCAGCCGCCGGTCATGAAAAACCGTGACCGGCCCTGAAAAATGATGATTTACCTGCCTGACCATGAAGAACGATGTTATCCGCTAAATTTTGACTTACACGACCACTATTTCATGAAAAACGCTGATAATCCATGAAAATCGATGTCTATCGCCTCATGCCCATGAAAAATGTCACGTCAAAGCGAGCGCTAGGACCGATTTCTGGTCCGGGAAAAGTGAGAATCTGGGCGGCACGCTGCGATCTTGGGAAGATCGCCTTCGCAAATCATGGCGCGTGGTGCGAGGAGAGGGCAGGGGTAGGTAAGGCGCCATCGCCGTCGTCAATCTCTACCTGCTACGCGTTATAGGCGATTGCGCCCCTATCCACGAGGTGGGTGCCCGCCCCTTTCGGTCGAGATGAAGCCACAAGTCCATCCCGCTA
>JANNUW010000042.1:0-1270 GCA_031414095.1 Hyphomicrobium sp.
CACGATGGGAGCGCTCGCATTGACAACGTCGGCGGCAGCAGCATCACCCAGCTGCATCAACCCGCTTACCGGTCCCTCGGCGCTCCGCACCAACGCACCGGTGAGCGACGCCAAGGCAACGCACATGCTTGAAATCATCAGCCCGTACATGGTGAGGCCGGTGACGGCGCTGCGCGGACGCCTTGTTCTGACTAGCGGAATAAAGTTTACGCGCATACGATTTACTACTCAGCTACCCTTGAGTTTAGTTGATTAACGAGACCTTAAGAGTACGCAACGCCAGTGCCAACTCTGCATACGCCACATCACTTTCTTATGGTTACTTCGGCGCTAGCCGGATGGCACCATCCAAGCGTATCGACACACCGTTCAGCATGACATTTTCCGCGATATGTACTGCGAGTTGTCCGTATTCAGATGGATAGCCCAATCGCGACGGGAAGGGCACCGTCGCTGCCAGCGAATTACGCGCCTCTTCGGGTAGGCCGTCGAACATCGGGGTATGAAATAATCCTGGTAAAATCGCACACACACGGATGCCGTCTCGGGCAAGATCTCGAGCGACTGGAAGCATCATGGATTGAACTCCCCCTTTAGACGCGGCATATGCGACTTGTCCCATCTGCCCATCCTCGGCGGCAACTGAGGCCGTCGAAATCATAACGCCGCGCTCCCCATCAGGTTCCAGTGGTGTAAGTGTGATCATGCCCGCGGCGCACTTTGCGATCATCGTGAACGTGCCAATGAGATTGACGTGGATGACCCGCGCGAACGATGCCACGTCGTGGGGTTCAATCGCGCCGGTCTCCTTGACGCGCCGCGCGATCCGCTTACCGATGGCGATGCCGGCGCAATTAACGAGGATCCGCTCCTGGCCGTGCGCAGCTCGAACGGCGGAGAGCGCCGCATCGACGCTCGCTTCGCTCGTCACATCGCACTTCGCGAATGTGCCACCCAATTCCGCGGCCAACGCCGGACCGGCTGACTCGTTGAGATCGAAGATGGCAACCCTGACGCCCTTCGCCGCCAGGGCGCGGGCGGTCGCAGCGCCTAGCCCGGATGCACCACCAGTGACGACGGCTGCGACTTCCTTGCCGAGTTGCATGGTATAAGCTCCTGTTGTGATAAGAAGGGCCACGTAGGCTTCTGCCGGTCTCTTAGGCCCTACCGCACCCGCGCGTAAAGCCTTCGGTCATGCATCATAATGGCTTGCAACGGGTTCCAGAGCGCGCTTTGCTGAACCCGACTAGAGTTCGCACTTGGGATGTTC
>JANNUW010000043.1:0-2664 GCA_031414095.1 Hyphomicrobium sp.
CAACGGCTCGCGATGCAGGGGGTCGCGGCGCAACTCGGCAAATGCCGCCTTGTAGGCTTCGGCTAGCTGTTCGACCGCACCTGCATCTGACTGCGGCGTCAGGCGCGAGACGGCTGTCGCCAGCGAAAGCCCGACGACGGAAAGAATTTCGTGCCGCGGCGGCGGCGTCAGCCCTTGGCCCGAAAACGCGTTCTCCATCGCAGCCACGATCATATGCTGGCTGTCGACGAGCGTGCCGTCGCAATCAAAGACGATCAGCGTCACGAACCATTACCCCGAGCGTAGAGCGCATTGGCGCTTCCCATGGCTGACATCAGGCGCTGACCAGTTCGATGAGATCGCGCCATTCACCGAGCTCGGGATCGTACGCCAAAACCTCGCCCAGCTCCATGTTGTAAATCCAGCCGTGGATCGAAAGCTTACCGGCCGCCAGGCCGTCTTTTACAGCGGGATAGGTTTTTGAGGTTGTCGCGCTGAAATTGCACGTGGGCTTTGATGGTCTCCATCATGCGGTCGGCCTCGGGCACCCGCGCCGCACGTATGAGATCGTGAGCCGGGCGCGTGTATTCGACCCAGCGCCCCAGATGTGCCTCGTGGTCGGGCGGGATCGGCTCACTCAAAGCTTGAATGCCCCCCGCATCCGGTGTGTCCGCAGATGACGATATCGTCGATACCAAGATGGCCGAGCGCGTATTCAATCGCGCCGCCGACGCTATCGTCATCCGCGCCCTGCGGCGGCACGCAGTTGGCGATGTTGCGCACTTCGAACAGTTCGCCCGGTTCCGCCGACGTAATCTGCGACGGTATCACCCGGCTGTCGCAACAGCCGATCCACAGCATGCGCGGGCGCTGCTTCTTGGCGGCAAGCGCCATGTAAAATGCTTTGTCCTTCTGGAACTGCTCGCGGAACTTCTGATAGCCTTCGACGGTGTCTTGCAGGTCGTCGTCCACGGCGGCCGGCGGACTATCGTTGGGTTCTGACGTCATGGCGCGGCCTCACGAGATGTTGGAGAGGGATCGTGCACATTCTCAAGCACACTGGCGGGATTTGTCCATGGGGCACAGCATGCACAAACTTAGCTGACCATCGCACCCCAGAGCGGCCTACTACACCGGTCCGGAAAAAGCGTCTCGAACCTTGCCTGGAATACGCAAGGGCTTGCCTGAAATCGCAACCAGCACAACGACGACCTCGGCTTCGAACACGGCGCGGCCCTGGCACCTGACAGTTTGCGACAGCGTGGCGCTTGCGGCTCCGACAAGCTTCACACGGGTTTCGACTTCGAGCAAATCGTCCATGCGCGAGGGCTTGAGAAAATCGCAGACCATGCGGCGCACAACAAAAGCTGCAGGCTCGAAACTCTGCGAGCCATCCATCATGCGCCGGCTGTCGGTGCCTAGCAGCCGCAAAAAATCCGTCCGCCCGCGTTCGCACCAGCGGATGTAACTGGCGTGATAGGTGATGCCGCCCGCGTCCGTATCCTCGAAGTACACCCGCACCGGCAGCACATGAAAACGGCCGCTGTCGTCATCGATGAGCCGCCCGGCGAGATCGGGCCATTGCGTTTCAGCCATCACGCGTCCTCAACCCCGAGGTCAACCACAACAATTTCAGGCGGCGATCCGAAACGGACGGGCAGCGTGCTACATCCAAGTCCGCCCGACACCACGAGGTTCCGGCGGTCCTCGACGATATGGCCGTAGGTGTACCGCCGCCCGTACTTCGAGGGCACGGCGGGCGCAAAACCCCCGAGCCTGATCTGTCCGCCGTGCGTATGCCCCGACACCGTGAGAGCGACCCGCGCGGGCACGTCGGGAAATATGTCGGGCTCGTGTGCCATCAAGATGACGGGGGCATCGTCCGTGATCTTGGCAAGAGTCGCAGGCAGATCGTGGACGCCGTCGTATGCGACTTTGCCACCGCGCACGAAATCGAGATAGTTCTCTTTTTTCGGCCAGTAGGCCCATTGGTCGCCGAGGCCCGCGAGCCAAAATGCGCGGCCGTCTTTTTGCAGCCGGATCACGTCATTTTCGTAAACCGGGATGCGCGCGTTGCGCAACGCCATCGCAGCCTTGATAGGGCCCGAGCGGCGGTCCTGTACGGCGCGCTCTTCCCACCAGTCGTGATTGCCAAGCACGGCATGCACGCCCAAAGGCGCCTTGAGGTTGGCAAGCTCGGCCGCCCAATCGTCGTGTGCGACGGGCCTTGAGAACGACGCTAAGCGATAGCCGACGACGTAGTCGCCGAGCAGCAGAATGGCGTCGGCATTGAGCGCATTCGTGCGCGCTACGATTTGGTGTATGCGCGCGAGGCTCATCCATGGATCGCAAGCGTGCAGGTCGGCCACGACCGCGAGTTTCAACCTGAAGCCTCGCGGCCAGCCTGGCGGATTGATGTTATAGCGCGTGACATTCAACCGCCACGACTCGGCCACAGCATAGCCACCCAGCGTTAGTCCGGCAGCGGATACGCTAACGAGGCCCTTCAACATTGTCCGGCGCGTGATCAAGCGGCTCCGTCCTCGCCGTCGTCAAACAGCGGCAACTCAGGTCCAGCGCTTGCGCGCGACGGCCCCGACAGCCCTAAGTGACGGTAAGCCTTCAGCGTCAAAACGCGGCCTCGCGGTGTGCGGCTGACGAAACCCTGCTGCAAAAGATACGGCT
>JANNUW010000044.1:0-1169 GCA_031414095.1 Hyphomicrobium sp.
GGATCAGGTCAGCAACGCGGAGCTTGCAGTTCTTGTCCTCCGGATTGGGTCCGTCCCAGAACGGCGAGTTTGGATTGTTGGTCACGATCCACCAAGGGCTGCCGGTGTCGAGCCGCTTGGTGATGATGGCAAGGCCGGCGGTTTTCAACCTCGGATCATCGAGGCGCATGTCGCCGAGCGCCGTCGAGAGGTGCCGGGTCAGTGCACCGGCGCGGAACTTCGCGCGCAAAATGCCGAAACCCATCGGGCTGCTAAAGATGTCAGGACACCAAACCTTGAACGTCTTGGCGACCTTCTCCATCGGCCACCCGAGCGCCAGCATGGTCGCGATGATCGAGCCAACCGATGTGCCGCCGATCAGATCGAAGTGGTCGGCGAGCACGAGGTCGCGCTTGCCGGTCTCGGCGCGCAGCTTCGCTTCGATCTCCTCAAGAAATGCGATCGTGGCAATGCCTCTGACACCACCGCCATCGAGAGCGAGAATGCGTTTGGGAAGATCATTTCTATTGAAAGTTACCACCTGATCTCCTCGGTTACATTCGACGGGTTGCGCCCAGGAGCAGAAATTTCCTGGTCGTGCCTCACGAGAAACTCAATGCTGCATACTATTCCAATCTATTTCTTCAGCGCCGCGATCTGGCCGTCGAACCATGCGAGATCCCATGGCCCGGACAAAGACCAGAGTGTCAACCAGCAAAAGTTGACGTGCTAGTCGTGCCGATCGGCATCCAAACCGGGTGCCGATTTACATTCGACTGCCGCCGTTATTCAGCCAGCTGGTAAACGATTTTCACGAGTAGTCCTCGCGGAGTTCAGTATCGTTCAGAACGTTTCCGAATTCAGCGAGGCTGATGCGGAAATTGCCTTAAAACATCTTGAGCGGCAGCAATTCACCGCTGGCCACTTCGACGAGCATTGTGCCTTCGGCCTCGATTGCGTGGATCTTGACGCTAGGCCCGCTGGCTATCCCGGCCTGATCGCTGACCCATTCGGCGGCGGTCGTCACCTCGCCCTTGTCGATGCGATAGAGGCCAACTGCGTGGTTGAACGAAAGGACAAACAGATTGTCGGTGCCAGCAACCGGGCCGCGACACTTCGCGCGATAAGGCCGCAAGCGTTCATCTGTAATCGGCTCAGGGGCTCGCCCCTCGGCGGGCTCGCGGAAGCGC
>JANNUW010000045.1:0-7071 GCA_031414095.1 Hyphomicrobium sp.
GGCAGAGGTCAAACCATCCTGTTAGAAAGAGAAAGGATCAAACACCAGACATTCAAATCCCGACGCTTGCATCACCTCGGTAAAGCCGCATAACATGATACAACAAATGCGCCAGATCCTCCATTCAATCAGGCTGTTAACTGTCCATATTTATCTGACGACAGACACGTTCAATAAACAACGAGATCCGTTTTCGGTATCTTGAGCTTTGACCGAGATCTCGGCTGTCCCAGATTCGGGATCACGCGCCCGCTGGGCCCACTTACGCACCGTCTTTGATGTTTTGCTTAATCTAACTGGTAAGTCGAGGCATTCTCAGGAATCTTCATTTTCTTTGACATTTCATCCGCCTGAACTCGATCTCACGCGACCCACTCACGACTACTGCACACGGGCACTGGCCGTTATGACCGATCTGCTTCACCAGTCTTTTCGCTCAGAAAAAAATATGAAAAGGAACACTCAGATTCCGGTACTATTCCGGGACAGATTGTTCCAAGGAGGTCTTTTTTTGCCATTTTGTTCCCTGTTTGAAGCTTGACGAATGGCTCACAAACAAGCAAAAACCCAGTGTTTTCTTAGTTCGGAGTGTAGCGCAGTCTGGTAGCGCACCTGCTTCGGGAGCACGTAGCCAAGTAGCTTGAAATTCCAGATTACTCTCGCAAGTCGTGAGCTTTTTTCATCGAAAAACTCACCGAATTTTACCCAATGCACCTTGGCTTTCTGAGAAGCGGCAACGAAGATCGCAGCTGCTTTATCTAGCTGAGTTCGCGTTGGCGTGCTGAATGCCCAGCACGGACAGCAGGATGATGATAACTCCGGACCATTGCCGGCCAGTAAGCACTTCATCCAGCAATAGAAACGCGGAGGCCAAACCAAATACCGGGGTCAGTATGAGAAAACTGCTCGCAAATCCTGCCGACAGGTAGCGTAGAGCGGCAAGAAATAGTCCCATTGCAACGAGGAATGCCAGGATACCGGTCAGAGCGCAGATTAGCCAAATGTCCGTTGACATTGCATTGAGGTCGCCAAGTCGCTCGGCGCTCCAATGAAAAGGAAACATTACGAGGCTCACGAGCAAGCCAATTGTCTGCTGGCCGGCTACGAGCAGCAACGGCTCCGCAGTCGAATCCTTTGAAATTTGTCGAGAGAAAACTGCGTACAGGGCACAACTAGCAACGGCGATTAAGACAAGGAAAGCTCCATAAAGGCTTTCAACTATATCTCTCGTTTGATCGCCGTTCATAGTTGTAAAAAACACCCCGCCGACAGAAACAACGGCCAAGACAATTTGAATGGCTTTGAGTTTTTCAGCCAAAATCATTGAAGCCAAGGCCATCGTCGTGGCAGCCTCGAGAGCCCAGATGGTTGAAGAGATTGATGCATCCAAGTGACCAAGCCCGACGATACCGAGGGTGGTCGAGAGTCCTGGGTGAAGAACTCCAAGTACAGACGCCAGAAGAAACTTCCCACTAATCTCCACTTCTCTAAACTTGATGGTGACGATGACCCAGGAAACGAGCATGCTGGAGCTCAACTGAATGAGAACGATGATCATTGGTGCAGTAGTACCCAGCAGGTATTTGCTCAATATGCCTGTCAGTCCCCACGTACCCGCTGCCGCAATGACAAATAAGACGGCAGTAGTTTCTTTTGATGCGATCAATAGGTGGTGCCCTTCAAGGTTAGTCGTCCAACTGTAATCAAGAGACAGCTCGACGCATGTGAACGCTTAGCAAATTTCAATGTTGGCTCAGATGAGATACTCAGCGATCTACTATTAAATTGTTGGGGAGCATTTACTTCAGCGCGATCGTCATCAGCCGATACTTATCGCGGTATGAAAATCCTGATTGCAAATAGAGAGAATTAGCGCGTTCATTCCGCTGATCCACTTCTAGTTGAATTGCCACTACATTGTGAGCACGCATGTGTTCTTTCAATCTTCCGAGAATATCAGCGCCTACACCCATGCCGCGTTCATGAGGCTCGATGTAGAGTTCATCAATAACAACTTCACGCCCACCAAGTTCAATCGAATAGCTAAAGCACACGACAACATAGCCTATCAAATGATCAGATTTTTTAATCAGCCAAACCTCACCTAACGTTCTATCACTCAGCAACCTTTCAACGGATTTCTCACGAATACCTGCTGACAAAGAAATCTCCTCAAAAAGATGATAAGCAGCAACAAGTGGCAAAAGATCGCCGAGCTGAGACGGCCCTGCTATTACCAAACTGATGTCCTTCCGGTTTGACACACTAGAATCTTGTCGCGGCGACTGGTCGAGATTAATCGGTTGCATTTTGCTTTTTCTCATGCCGCTCGAACATTGTTGCTGGCATATCGCATCTCACAACCGAATAACTCAATTGGGAAAGCCGTGAAAATACGTGCATTACCCCACTGGGGTTACTGATATTTAAGCAGCCTTTGAATTTTTTTGGCGAGGCCCGATAGGACTTAAACTATTTGCCAACCGCTCAGATATTTTGTCGGCTACTTCAATCGCGGGGTCGGCGGCAAGGTGGGCATAGCGCGCCGTTGTTTGTGACTGAGAATGGCCCAATAGCTTGCCGATGATGGGCAGTCCCTGCCCCATAGCTACCCCGTGCGATGCAAAAGTATGTCTGAGATCATGAATGCGGACATCCTCAAGATCGGCTGCCTTTCGAATGCGCCGCCAAGGTTTCTGCATGTCACTAAGATATTGGCCATCAATGTTGCCAATGATAACAAAGGGATTTCGAGAAATCTTAGGAGTTCGCTGGAATTCTTCGATAGCAGCTTGACCCAAGTATATTGTCTTCTTTCCAGTTTTGGAATCAGGGAGAAGGATCATCTTTGATTTTAAGTCGACGTAATTCCACTTGACCTTTTGGATCTCACTGAGACGGCATCCTGTGAAGATCAGGAGCCGGATGCAGGTCACTGCAGACGGTGCTTCCTTTTCTTCGGCAAGCAATGCTGTGCCAAGCCTCGCAAGCTCTTCTGATGATAGAAATCTTTCTCGCCTCTTCTCTTTGAATTTCTTCACGCCTCGGCATGGGTTTGAGAAAGCTTCCCGCAAATTCCAGGATTCTGCCTGCGCGAACATCACTGAGAGCACTCCGAGAGTGCGGTTGGCCTGATATGGAATTTTCCTGAGTCGGTGGTGAAGAACCGTGATGTCAGTTCGAACGACTGAAACGATTTTTGTTGTCCCAATTTCAGGAATGATAAACAGCCGCACACACCGCTCATATTCCTTGGCGGTACTGGCTTTGCAGTGAAAGGGGACATACTCGGCCAGAAAGCGTTCACAGAGACTTCTGACAGTGATTGATTGTCGAATTGAATCCTTTGCCTCACTTGGATTATTTCCAACTGCCAATTGGGCAATTATCTCTTTGGCCTTAATCCGGGCAAGTTCCGTTGTTATCGCGCCATGGGGACCAATGGTGAACCGCTTCAATACGCCGTGATATCGCATCAAGACAAAATAGGATTTGCGCCCAGATGTGCGAACGCGAACGCCAAACCCCTTCAGGTCATCATCAAAAAAATCGAGGTCAGTCGAACCTGGTTCAAGGCTGTCAACTACCCGTTTCGATATGCGGATTGCTTTCAACTCAGTTCCTCATTCCGAACCTGAAGGTCGTTCTGGGTAACATATGGGTAACAGTTGGGCGTGAAAACCCATGCACCGGAGTGCAATGAAATGCATCCTGGAAACCAGTTTACATCAACAAAATCAGAATGTTAGAGCAATACAATGCAATCGCGCGAACGTCGCTGATATAGGGCAAAACGATCTCATAACCTGAAGGTCGTCAGTTCAAATCTGGCTCCCGCAACCACAGATAGTTGACTCCCTGGGGAGCTTTCTCCGGGGGGTCGACTTCCCCTCAAGTCTGGCCCTTTGGCCTGGTCGCACGCCCCCAGGATTGCCGCCAAATCACCGTGTAGAACGGCATCATAGCCATTGTTCGCGTTTATGGGCCCAACCGTCACCTTCGTGATAAGTGAGCGAATGGTCTCCATGGCCGCCTGCCCCACTGCCCCGCCCTTTTGAAAGAGGCTTTCAAGCTTCCGGACCTTGCGGACATAAAGTTCATGCATGCGGGGGTGGAGGACCACCTTCTCAGCCAGTTCCCCAGACGAGGCCCTTTCCAACAGTCTTGCTTTCTCAGCCATGAGGGCCTCCATCCGGCCCTTCATTTCGGGCTGGTAAAAACCGTCCTCGATCGCCACCATGACCGCCTTAATCTTCTTTTCAACGTTGGCAACGAGTTTGGTGGTCTGATCATGGAATGCCAGGGCTTCGGACCTGAGCCGGGCATATTCGGCCTGGAACTCCTTGATGAAGACCGACAGCAGTTCCGGCGTGACCAGCCGCTCCTTCAAGCCGACCAGGACACGGGCCTCGATAGACTGCCGGCTAATGCTCAAGGCGTTGGTACAGGTTCCCTGCCGCCGCCTGGTTGAACAGCCAAACCTGTCTTTTCCCATGATGACGAGATTACCGCCGCAATCGGCACATTTCAGAATGCCTGAAAGGAGAAAGCGTGCCCGGTGCGTGGAATAGAGATCATGGCGCGCGGCGCCAGCCTTGATACCGGCTTGGCCACGCAAGCTGAGCCTTATTTTTGCTTGTTGCTGTTTGACACTGTGCCAGATGTCATCATCAACAATTCGCAGTTCCGGTACCATGCAGGTCTCCCACTTTTCTGGTGGGTTGGGCCGGGCGACCCTTTTGCCCGTGGCGGGATCCTTCACATAGGAACACCTGTTCCATTCCAGCAGGCCCATGTAGAGGCTGTTATTGAGAATGCCGGTGCCGCGCCTGGATTGGCCACGGATCGTGGTGTTGGACCAGGGCCTGCCACCCGGGCCGGGGATGCCTTCCCTATTCAAGTCCTTTGCAATCTTCTCCGGCGCGATACCGGTGGCATATTCATTGAAGATGCGCCGCACGATATTGGCTTCCACCGGATTTATCGATCTGTGGCCACCATCGCCATCGGCACCGGCGGCAATGCAATAGCCATAGGCAAGGCCGCTTGGGACCTTGCCCTTGCGGATGCGGCCCAATTGACCGCGTTTGGTCTTGTCTGCGATATCACGCAAGGTCATTTGAGCCATCATGCCCATGATCGCCACGTGGAGCGCGGTCACCTCCCCGACCGAAGGCGTGAACAGGCGGATGCCCAGAAATGCCAGGGTGTCCTGCAGGTCGGCGGTATCAGCCAAGCGGCGGCCCAGCCGGTCAACAGCTTCACAAACTACTATGTCAAACTGGTTCTTTCGCGCGTCGGCAATCAAGGCCTGATAGGACGGCCTGTACCGTGAGGCACCGCTGAGAGCCGCATCCGAATAGGTATTAACCAGCCGCCAACCCTGGGCCTCTGCATAACGCCTGCAAACCTCCACCTGGTCCTCAATGGATTCCTCGCGCTGCAAAGCTGTAGAGTAGCGGGCATAGATGACAGCACGCAGTTGGGTCATGGGCTGGACCTCCGGGATGGCTGGCGAAGCCGGGACAAGGCATCCGTATAACGGCGATGGGCATCGAGGCTCTTGGCCTGATTATAGAACTTTTCAGTGGTGGAGAGCGAGCGGTGGCCCAGGACCGGGGCTGCCACGCGGACATGCTCGGGATCATGGATGGCCAAGGTTGTTGCAGCGGCATCACGGAAGGCATGGGGATTGATGGCAACCCCAAAGGCCGCCTTGGTGCGCTTGCGCACAGTATCGTAGAAGGCCATTTCTGTGAGTGCCGAACCACTCTGCGCCACCCAGAGATGATCGCCGGCCCTTGTCGGCCAGCGATAACAACGCCCAACCAGAACCGGTCGGTGAACCTCCAGATAGGTTTCAAGGGGGTCGGCCAATTCCTGTGGCCAATCAAAGTCCATGGGGGCGTGGGTCTTGGTCGTGTGGCCTGATATCTCAACAACCCAACGGCCGTCCAACTTCTTCAGTTCCGTTCCAATGCGGAGCTGGACGAAGTTCCTGCGGCGAAGCGGAACGAGGGCAAGGAGTGCTATCATCAGGCCGTCCCGAAAGCGCGATGCCGCCGTGGCGGGAGACGATTGTTGTCCAGCATCCTCCATGAGTTTATGGCCAAGTCCAAACAACTCGTCTGATCCCCGGAGGTACAGGCGTTTGTCTTTCCCCCTGCACTCCATGGCGCGGATCCTGTCGGCTAGCCGGGCAATCAAGCTCCAATCCGCAGCGGGCTCGAAGAGCCGCGCCATTAGCAGGAGGTCTGTCAGCCGCAGTGCAATTGTCGAGGGTATGTTGCCCAGAGCCTGCAGCTTTCGGACAAATTGTTCAACCGAGTCCTTCCGGATGCGCCTGGCAGGCTCAGCTTCGTGATCAAGCTCCCCCGATAGGGCCAGGAAGGCGAGCCAGCGGCCATAGGAGGATTGGAGGCGGCGGTTGCTGTGCGGACGCATGTTGGCGCGTTCGCCGCCTTCATCGGCAAAGGGATCAAGTGGCGCAATCGCAGCATTCCATGCATCTCGATCCTCCTGGGGCCACTGATGCAGCGGCATTGTGGTCCTCTCAGCGCCCTTGCCGTGGCCGGTCGGTCCGGTGCTCATCCCTTCCTCCTCTTGCCGGTGGGGGCAGGCGGAGGTGTTTCACGAAGCCTGCGGACCGTGTCGGTGAAGTGCTGCCTCGCCTTGCGGTCCATCTGACCCGCATAGAAGCGCATGGTCGTATTGAGGCTGCGATGGCCGAGGACCAGGCGAACGATCTCATAGGCGCCGGGGTTTGCGGTGAGATAGATTGAGCCGGCAATGGCGCGGAAGAGGTGGGGGTTGACCGTGTGGCCGGTGAAGGCCTTCACCGTCTCCATGATCTGGCTGCGCAAGGTGTTTGGCACCTTGTGAGACAAGCCCTCGCCTGCAAACAGGTAGCGGTTCTGCAGATCAGCTTTCCGGTGCGTCGTCTTGTGCCAATCGAGCATGGCGAGTGTTTCCGGCGAGAGCTCAAACTCTAGGTCGGCCTCATTCTTCACGTCCTCCTTGGGGATGAAGAGATGCGTCCTGTTGCCGACCTTGATGAAGTTGCGGTCCAAA
>JANNUW010000046.1:0-1817 GCA_031414095.1 Hyphomicrobium sp.
AGACGGCGCTGCAGAAGTTCTTCGTCGACGCGCGCAGCATCCTGGAGCAGGAGCACGCGGTATGGTCGTTCATCCGACCATCGGACGATGAGCCGGGGTGAGGCGAGTTAAGCAGTGCCGCGCGTCATCGCGACGAGATCCCGGTAAAGGGCAACCGTGAGCGGCTTTCCCTTTTTTGCGAGCCGCTCCAACTGCGGCACCGTCTCGCCCCGCTTTCCCGACATCAGCAGCACCGGCTTGCGATCCTCGGTCGCGTGGACCCAGATGATGGGAATACCCCACTCGATGGCGTTCTGCAGGATCTCAGGCGTGCCGCCGCGCCCGGCGGCGGGTTTGCCGTCCCAGATCGTCAGGATGAGATCACTTCGCGCCAGCGTCACCATACCGACCGCCACATAACCGGCCTCGGGGCGGGCAAGCGCGCCTTTCAGAACGGCGCGCTCGTTGGCGACTTTCCAAAGAGCGCGGAATTCCTTCGTCGTGGCGGCATCGCCGAACGTCGTCTCGTAGTCGCGACGCTCGAAGGGGATGACGGCGCTGATCCGCTGCCCGAGTGCAAGTGTCTCGCGGGCGACAATCCGGTCGCAGCCCTCGGCGAGAGGCGAGATGATGTCGAGCACCGGCCTGTCCATGGCCTTACCGCCTGAGGCCGCTTTCATAAGACCGGTGAGCACGCTGCGCACGCGGGCGGCGAGCTTCTTCTCCGGCACCTTCAGTCGGTTCGGGCGATGGCCGGTGATGCCGATCTTGATCATGACGCGCGACAACTTCGGTTGATCAGGCCAAGAACCTATCGCGCCAACATCAACATCTCATATGAAATCCTCGACCCGGACCTGCTCCACGGCCGCCTTCTTGGCGAGTTGGTAAAGAGTTTCCATTTCACTTGGATCGTCGAGGGACCGAAGCCGCCTGAGTCGACGAGGGGAGGGCGGCTTGCCCGGCTTCATCAGCGGAGCCAGCTTGTCCGCCTCCAGCTCCAAATCATAGCGCTGAAACTTCAGCAGCGGTGCATGAGGACCGGCGCCGGCGCCGAGCAACTCGCCCGCCATAGTGCCAATCTCGCTGTTGATCACCTTCGGGTCGCGCGGGTTTGACATCCATTGCAGGAGCGCAAGCGACAGCATCTGGCTGTCGGCAATCATGCCGTGCAGAGCCTGGATGCCGAATAGCGATGCGATCTGCCGATTCCAGAAACCATAGTGCAACGGCTCACGCCACATGCCGGTACCGATCGAGACCATCTGTAAATTGTCCGCGCCAAGCGGCCAGTCGAGCCCGTGTCCCTTGAGCCGCGCGGTCATCAGAAGCGCGAGCGCCGGATTGTTGAACGGCGAGATGCCGCCATCGACGAAGGTGCCGTAGGGCCGGTTCGGCGCGAGCGGCAATCGCTTCGGATTGAACACGGTCGGCGCAGCAGTCGAGGCGCGGATTAAATCGGCGACGCGAAGCGCGCGGTTCTTGTCTTCTGGATTCGGGCCATCCCAGAACGGCGATTTCGGATTGTTGGTCACGATCCACCACGGGCTGCCGGTGTCGAGCCGCTTGGTGATGATGGCAAGACCGGTTTTCAATCCCGGATCGTCGAAGCGCATGTCGCCGAGCGCCGTCGAGAGGTGCCGGGTCAGTGCACCGGCGCGGAACTTCGCGCGCAAAATGCCGAAACCCATCGGACCGCTGAAGATGTCAGGACACCAAACCTTGAACGTCTTGGCGACCTTCTCCATTGGCCAGCCGAGCGCCAGCATTGTGGCGATGATGGAGCCAACCGACGTGCCGCCGACGAGATTGAAATGCTCGGCGAGCACAAGGTTTCC
>JANNUW010000047.1:0-2949 GCA_031414095.1 Hyphomicrobium sp.
ATCGGCTGCTATGAGAACCCTCGCAATTGCGATCAGATGGGCGCACATCGTGTTGCCGCTGTAACCGATCCCTGTCATGTAGGCCCAGTACTCGTACAGCCGCGCCGCCGTCCAAAGTTGCACAAACAGTGTTGCCGGCGAGGCTCCGGTGCTAATCGCCCAACTGCGCGCCATCGATGCGAGCGTGGCATACTGTAAAAGCCGGAGCAATACTACCTCGCAGAGGCGGCTGATTTGTTCTGCCGCGCCGGACCAAAAGTGCGGCAGATGAAGCCCTTGTGCCAGCGTCGGCAGAGGGCGGCGGGGGATGAAGTCAGTGGAGCTTTACGCACGGGTGCGTCACGCGGTTCGCATCGAAGGGATCAGCGAGCGTGCGGCGGCGGAGCGTTTTGGAATCAACGCCCGAACCGTTTCCAAGATGCTGAAGTTCTCGGTGCCGCCAGGGTACGTGCGCCAAAAGCCGCCGTTCCGGCCTAAACTCGAAGAGTTCATCGGGATCATCGATGCGATCCTGGGTGCCGACAAAGACCGGCCGAAAAAGCAGCGCCATACGTCCAAGCGAATTTTTGAGCGGCTGCGTGACGAACACGGCTTCCCGGGCCGGATCACGATCGTAAAGGATTACGTGGCGGGCTGGCGCCAGCGCGGCCAAGAGATGTTCGTGCCGCTCACTCATCCGCCGGGCCATGCCCAGGCCGACTTCGGCGAAGCGCTCGGTATCATCGGCGGCGTTGAGCGCAAGATCCATTATCTGGCGATGGACCTGCCGCACTCCGATGCGATCTTCGTCGTGGCGTATCCGGCCGAGACGACGGAAGCGTTCTGCGACGGGCACGTGCGCGCCTTCGACTTCTTTGGTGGCGTGCCGCAGTCGATCCTCTACGACAACACGAAGATTGCGGTCGCCCGCATTCTTGGCGACGGTCGGCGCCAGCGCACGCGCGTGTTCAGTGAGCTGCAATCGCACTACCTCTTTACGGACCGGTTCGGCCGTCCGGGTAAAGGCAATGACAAAGGCAAGGTCGAAGGGCTCGTCGGCTACGCGCGGCGGAACTTCATGGTTCCTGTGCCGGTGTTCACCGACTTCGAAGCGCTGAATGCCGATCTCTTGCGACGTTGCCGTAAGCGTCTGGCAGATCGGCTGCGCGGCCATGACGGCACGATCGGCGAGCGGCTGGAACGGGATCTTGCGGCATTCCAGAAGCCTCTGCCGGCGCCCTACGACGCGTGTGAGAAACGGCCAGGCAGCGTCAACTCGCTGTCTCTGGTGCGCTATCGCAACAACGACTACTCGGTGCCGACAGCCTTCGGGCACAGACGCGTTCTGATCCGGGGCTATGTGCACGAGGTCGTCATCGCCTGCGGCGGCTGCGTGATTGCGCGTCATCCCCGCTCGTATGAGCGCGAGGACTTCGTGTTCAATCCTCTGCATTATCTGGCGTTGATTGAGCAGAAGACCAATGCGCTCGACCAGGCTGCGCCGTTGGCCGATTGGAAGCTGCCGGATGCGTTCACAACGCTGCGACGGCTCCTCGAAGCCCGCATGGGCAAAAAGGGCAAACGCGAGTTCGTTCAGGTGCTGCGGCTGATGGAGATCTTCAAGATCGATGACGTGGCCGCCGGCGTAAGCGATGCGATTGCACGGGGCGCGATCGGCTTCGATGCCGTGAAGCATCTGGTGCTGTGCCGTATCGAGCGGCGCCCGCCACGGCTCGACATGACGATCTATCCGTATCTGCCCAAAGCCAATGTGGCCACGACGTCGGCACGTTCGTATATGGATCTGCTCGCCGGTTGCGAGTGGGCAACTGAAGGCGGACAAAACACGTCTGAGGTGGCGGCATGACGGAGACACCACAGATCCTGCTCGCCCATCATCTGAAGGCGTTGAAGCTGCCGACGTTCCTGCGCGAATACGACAAGGTTGCCCGTCTGTGCGCCACCGAGGGCGTCGATCATGCGCGCTATCTGATGCGCTTAGCCGAGATGGAGATCATTGATCGCGAACGGCGCATGGTCGAGCGCCGGATCAAGGCCGCTAAGTTCCCGACCGTAAAAAGCCTCGATAGCTTCGACTTCCTGGCGCTGCCGTCGCTGAACAAAATGCTGGTTCTGGAGTTGGCGCGATCTGATTACGTCGAGCGGCGCGAGAATATCATCGCCGTCGGCAACAGCGGCACCGGCAAAAGCCACGTCGCGCTTGGGCTCGGCCTAGCGGCTTGTCAGAAGGGTCTGTCGGTCGGCTTCGTCACGGCGTCGGCCCTCGTCCACGAACTGCTCGAAGCCCGCGATGAAAAGCGGCTGCTGCGACTACAGCGTCAGCTGGCGGCCTATAAGCTGCTGATCATCGATGAACTGGGCTACGTGCCGCTGTCGCCGACCGGTGCCGAGTTGCTGTTCGAGGTGTTCTCGCAACGCTATGAGCGCGGCAGCACGTTGGTCACCAGCAACCTGCCGTTCGATGAGTGGACATCGGTGTTCGGCTCCGAGCGCTTGACCGGCGCGCTGCTTGACCGCCTGACCCACCACGTCCACATCCTGGAGATGAACGGCGACAGCTACCGGCTCGCGCACTCCAAGCGCCGGTCACGCCGCAATCGGCCTGACAATCCGACGGATGCCGTCCCTCAGGAATGACGCGCCGCAAGCAGGAAGGCCCCCTCGAGGGGGCCTTCCTGCTTGCACCATCACTGCTGCACTTTTACTCCGGCCTGCCGCTGCAATATCGCTCCGGCGTTGACAGATGCAGAAGCCTCAAGGAAGATTACGTTCGATGATCTCTATGGTGGCTTGAAAAGGCAAGTATCGGTCGTGCACAGTGACGGAAGAGAGAACGAAGGCTCTTCAACGGGGCATGAGGCAGAGCCGGAAAGGGAATAGAAAGTTTGCAGGCGGTCTTCTATGCCTTGCGATCCGTGCGCTCGGCGACAAGCTTATCGAACAGAAAAA
>JANNUW010000048.1:0-7476 GCA_031414095.1 Hyphomicrobium sp.
ATCGCGGAACGGGCCAGAGCTTGTGCCGGCGTCTGGCGCGCGAATGTCAGGCAGCCGCTTGCCAAGGCCGACAAATGGAAGTTCGAGATCGACGGCGCCTTGATCGAGCAGAACAACACGCGGCAGACCGGCGTGGGCGAGGGCGGAACCGGAAGACCAGCCGATCGAGACATGCGTGGACCCCAGTTCGCGAACGTGAGTCGCTGCCGTGCAGGCGAGCCGCGCGATGAGGCGGCGCCCCAAGTCGCCATCGCCGGAAGAGTTATCCGGGATGAAGACATGAACCGGCGCATAAGTTTCGATCGACGCCACAAGCGCGTCGGTTTCGCGATGCGGCTGCAAGCGGCTCACGCTCAATTCGGGCAAGACCACGATTTCATCGGCACCGGCAGAGGTCAGATCCTCGTCCAGGTCGCCCAGAACCAGCACTAAGACCGCGCAATCCGGCTCAGCCAAAATCGCGGCAGCCGCGATGGCCTGACGTGCGTGATCGCTGAGGCTGCCGCGATCGGAATGCGCAATCGCCATGTGCCAACGTTGCGGAGCGCGCCCGGTGCGCAGCGGCTTATCCACGATCGTGCGCTCAACGGACGCGGGTTTTCGCAACTCGATGCGCCGCACGCCCGACGGACCGGCGATCGATTGCCGTCGCGGATTGATACGGGGTACATCGCTCACGCGGCGACCTCCTGAGCTATGGGACTGTCAACACCTGCCTCGATTGCGTTGGCCACAAGTTCGGCAATATCGAGAACCTGGGCGCGCTCACCAGCCACGCCTTCCAACATCGACGTGCATTGCGGGCAGGCGACGGCGACAATGCGAGCGCCCGTCGCGCGCACGTCGTCCATGCGCATATCGGGAATACGATGCGTACCGGGAATGTCAGTCAGCGGCGCGCCCCCGCCTCCCCCGCAGCACCGGGCCCGAGAACCGGACCGCTCCATCTCCTGCACATCAAGTCCGATTTTCCGCAGCAGCGTGCGCGGCGCTTCGAATTCGCCGTTGTAGCGCCCGAGGTAGCAAGGGTCGTGGTAGGTGACGC
The DNA here is from genome assembly GCA_031414095.1 of Hyphomicrobium sp. Taxonomy (GTDB): domain Bacteria; phylum Pseudomonadota; class Alphaproteobacteria; order Rhizobiales; family Hyphomicrobiaceae; genus JANNFX01. The sequence goes on from JANNUW010000048.1 coordinate 1,046, forward strand.
GCCGCGTTTCCGGCGACGGCCGTAGCACCAGTTGGCCCTGTTCAGCCAGGTCAGCCAAAAACGTCGAGTGATGGAGGACGCGATACGTGCCGCCAAATGCCGGATACTCGTTCTTGAGACTGTGCAGCAAATGCGGGTCAGCCGTCACGATGCGGTCGAACTGGAGCGTTGCCAGCGTCGCGATATTTTTGCGGGCGAGCGTCTGGAACGTCGCTTCATCGCCTAACCGGCGTGCCGTATCGCCGGAGTCGCATTCTCGTTCACCCAGCACCGCGAAATCGACCTTGGCCGACTTCAAGATTTTGACGAGTGCACGCAGCGTCGTCTGGTAGCGCATATCGAAGGCGCCCTCGCCCACGACCAGCAACACATCGACGGGCACGCCGGGCTCGATCGTTCTGACGTCGAGATCGATCGCGAAGCTGTAACGGGCCGAACTTGCGAAACCGCCTTGGGTTTGCGTCTCGCGCAAGTCCGCAAGCATAGCTGCCGCTTTGCCAGGCGCTTCGCCGCGGCGCAAATTGAGATCGCGGCGCATCCCCACAATGGCGTCGACGTGCTCGATGAGCATCGGACATTCTTCGACGCACGCACGGCACGTTGTGCACGCCCACAGCGTCTCCGCCTCGATAAGCCAGGGCACAATCGCGACGCCGGGAAAACCAGCATGGGCTCCCAGAGGAATGCCCGGATAAGGCGAGCCTGAATAAGTCCGGTCGCTATCACTCGATAGGCCCGCGACCAAATCCTGGATGAGCTTCTTGGGATTGAGAGGCTGGCCGGCCGCGAATGCCGGACACGCGATTTCGCACTTGCCGCACTGAACACAGGCGTCGAAGCTCAAGAGTTGCGTCCACAGAAAATCGGCCGGCTTGGCGACACCGAAATCGTTGGCTTCGAGTGCCAAAGGTTTGAGCGCAGTCGAGCGCACGCCAGAGAAGCGCTCAGGGCGCGTGTGAAATGCGAGATTGAGCAAGCCCGCGACCGCATGCTTCATCGGCCCGCCGGTGCCGACGCCGAGAGCCAATTCGGCGGAACCGGCCAGCAGCAACAGCGAAGCAGCGAGCGCTACAGCGATCGAAAGCTGTTCGGCCGGCACGGAGACCAAAGCCCCAAGCCCGATTGCGAACGCCAACAGTGAATACGGCAAGCGGCTCCAGCCGCCACGCGACAGCCGCGAAGGCGTCTCACGCCGTCTCATGGCTACGAACACCGCGCCGACGAACATGATGGCCGCGGCTATGACGATTGCGATATCGAGTGGGCGCAGATAAAGCCCCAAACCATAATTGATGCCGACGAGAAGTAGTGCCGCGACTACACCTCCGGCCACCGCCATATGCGTCCGGGCAATATAGGGATCGCGCGCAACGACGTGATGGAGATCGACGAAATAGCGCTTGGGCACAGATAAAAGAGCGGCCCACTCCACGGACGCCGCGCGCCCCGCCGACCACAGCCGCGCGCGGCGGGCAAGCCCTACGGCCAGCGCCGTCACGGCGAGCCAGAAAAGTAGCGTGATGAAGGCCGGGATATTTTGAGCCACCATCTGCATGGTTCAAAAATCCTTACACAAGCGCAGGCTATCGTAGATCGCGCCGTGGATATTGTGCATCGAGACGCAGTCACCGACGCGGAACAGGAGATATTTGCCGTCGCCCGTTTTCTCAGCCAGCGATGGCTGCGGTTGCGCGGCATAGAGCGTGTCGATATCCGTTTGCCCGCCATTCAGCGATCCGGCCTTCAGTGCCCAATAGAGAGCGGTGTTGGGCGTGATGCCGTTCTCGATGACGACCTGATCGACGACGCGCTCTTCCAACACATTAGTATATTCATTGCGCAGCACCGCGATTTTCTTGTTGCCCTCGGCGTAGACACGCTCCAGCCCGTAGTTGGGCGTTGGAACGATGCCATGCGCGTACATCCGGCGATAGAAAATGGGAAACGTCGTACCGCCGGCGTCGTCGGCAATCTTGACGTCGGGCGTCACCATCTCCACGGCGCTGCCGCGGCTCGCGATAAAGTCGGCGGTGCCAAAACCCGCATGTGTGCTGATGCTGTCGTAGACGAGAACGCTTTCGGCGGGCGCCACTGTGCCCGACAAGATATCCCAAGCGCTGACGGCGAGGCCCTGCTCTACGCCCCAATGAGGATTTTGGCTGGCATGGCTGAGGCCGCCGGCAGCGAGCACCACAATATCGGGCTTTTCGGCCATCACCATTGCCGGCGTCGCCTCGGTGCCCAGTCTGCAATCGACACCCAGGCGCTTCATTTCCATATCGAACCAGCGAATGATGCCGGCCATCTGCTCGCGTTGCGGCGCTTTTGCCGCGAGATTGACCTGCCCGCCGACGGCCGCATGTTTTTCAAACAGCACCACATCATGACCGCGCGAGCGTGACACGCGCGCGGCCTCAAGCCCCGCCGGCCCGCCGCCGACGACGACGACGACTTTGCGCTTGGCACCCTTCGAAGGAACGATGATATGGGGCATGGTCGCTTCGCGCGATGTCGCCGCGTTCTGGATGCACAGCGTATCCTGCCCCAAATACATGCGATCGATGCAATGGTTGGCGCCCACGCATTGGCGGACCTGATCTTCGCGGCCTTCCCGCACCTTGTTGATGATGTGCGGATCGGCGATGTGAGCGCGCGTCATGCCGGTCATGTCGACCAGCCCCGCCGCCAGAATGCGTTCGGCCTGCGTGATGTCGCGAATGCCCTGCGCGTGCAGAACCGGGACTTTGACGACAGACTTAATGCCGGCGGCCAACTGCACAAACGGCTCAGGTGGCAGCGCCATCGGTGGCATACAGTTGGCGAGAGTATTGTGGGTATCAGCGCCGGAGCCGATCACGCTGATGAAATCGATGAGACCTGATTCAGAATGCGCCTGCGCGATCTCCTTGGCGACGGTGTGATCGAGGCCGTTATCGTGGAACTCGTCGGCGCACATACGCATCCCGACGCAAAAGTCGCGCCCTACCGCTTCGCGCACGGCATTCAGCACTTCAAAACCAAAACGCATCCGGTTCTCGACGCTGCCGCCATATTCGTCTGTGCGCAGGTTGCTGCGCGGCGACCAGAACTGGTCGATCAACTGCTGGTGGGCCGCTGAAATCTCGATGCCGTCAAAGCCGGACGCTTGCACGCGTTTGGCGGCTTTTGCAAAGTCGCCCACGATGCGGCGGATATCTTCGATCTCGATCTCTTTGGCGTTACCGCGATGCACGGGCTCGCGAATTCCCGATGGGGATACGAGGTGCGGCCATGGATCGCCCGCGTAAGCCGAGCGGCGGCCCATGTGCGTTGCCTGGATCATGATCTTCATGCCGTGGCGATGCACCGTCTCGGCCAATTTCGCCATCGGCTCGATGACTCGGTCGGTCGTCAGGTTGACCGGCCGCCACGAGCCTTGCGGGACATCGACAGAAACCGGGCTCGAGCCGCCGCAAATAGCCATGCCCAGTCCGCCCTTGGCTTTCTCCTCGTAGTAGCGGATGTAGCGGTCGCCCGGCATGCCGCCAGCTTCAGCGTAGACTTCCGCGTGCGCCGTCGAATAGATGCGGTTCGGAAGCATCAGCTGATTCAATTTCAGCGGCGAAAAAACATGCGGGTAGCGCATCGCGTTGTCCTGAACAATAACGTCAGCAACTTGAACCTTTGACACTTGAACTTTCGGCCGCCACGCGCTGCGCAATTTCGTGCCGATTTCCACTTTCTCCACCGCGTCATCCCGGCGAAGGCCGGGATCCGTCCAAAAGGCAATTAAATCTCCACTCTTGTCTTGGCGCGCACTCGGATGAAGACTTTCAAGAAACCTGGGCAGATCCCGGCCTTCGCCGGGATGACGGAGTTCAGCAATAGACGACGGTCAGTGCCAAACCGCCGAGCGATGTTTCCTTGTATTTCGACTGCATATCGTGGCCGGTCTGGCGCATCGTCTCAATCACGGCATCGAGTGACACGAGGTGGCTGCCGTCATCCATCATGGCGAGGCGCGCGGCGTTGATCGCTTTCAGTGCGCCCATACTGTTGCGTTCGATGCACGGCACTTGCACAAGCCCGCCAATCGGATCGCAAGTCATGCCGAGGTTGTGTTCCATGCCGATTTCGGCGGCATTTTCAATCTGCGCGTTGGTGGCGCCCATGACGGCGGCAAGCCCGGCAGCGGCCATCGAGCACGAGACGCCTATCTCGCCCTGGCAGCCCATTTCGGCCGCGGAGATCGAGGCATTCTTTTTATAGAGCATGCCGATACCGGCGGCCGTGAGCAAGAACTTGGTTATCATGTCGTGTTGCGTGGCAGGCGCGCGGCCAGCTTCGACGTAGGTCGTAAAATAATAGAGCACCGCCGGGATAACGCCAGCCGAGCCGTTGGTCGGTGCGGTGACGACCCGCCCGCCGGCCGCGTTTTCCTCGTTAACGGCAATCGCGAAGGCGCTGACGACATCCATGGCTTTGAAATCGCCGGTCAGCTTGCCTTTGGCGTCCGTTGCCTGCCGGTAAAGCGATGGCGCGCGGCGCTTGACTTTCAGTCCGCCCGGTAAAATGCCTTCGGCCGAAATCCCGCGCTCAACACTGACGCGCATGACGTCCCACGTTTTCATGAGTTTGGCGCGCGTCGCGTTCTCGCCCTGGTATGCCAGTTCGTTGTGCGCGACGAGTTCGGCGATCGACATGTTGTTTTTTTTACACTGGGTTAAAAGCTCGGCCGCAGTCGCGAAAGGCAAAGGCACTGGCCGGTGCGGAACTTCGTCGTTGCCGCTGCGGCGGCTCGCCATAATACCGGCCCGATCGAGCACGGCGCCGCCACCGATTGAAAAATAGGCGTTGCTGTAGAGCGCCGCCCCGGCCGCGTCGAAGGCTTCCACCAGCATGCCGTTGGGGTGCTCGGCCAGAAACTGATCCTTGCGCAGGATGAGATCGGTCTCGGGTGTAAAGGCAATGTCGCGCGTGCCAGCTAACAACATGCGTTTGCTGCGCTTGACGGTTTCGGTACGCTCACGGCCGAGGACGGGATCGATGTCTTCCGGCGTTTCGCCCGACAGCCCAGCGATGACCGCAAAATCGGTGGCATGACCCACGCCGGTCAGGGCAAGAGATCCATAGAGCGTGACGCAGATGCGGCCGGTGCGTTCAAAAAGCCCTCGGGATTTCAGATCGTCGACAAACGTCAGCGCCGCCGTCATGGGCCCGACGGTGTGCGAACTCGATGGCCCGATGCCGATGCGAAAGACCTCGAAAACGCTGTAGTTCATGATGCGTCTCCGCTGCCACGCTCGAGTTTGGCTATGCCAAGACCGTAGGGTTGGGCCGCGCGTTCAAGGAAGCGCCAGATGTAGTCGGCAAAACTGCGCCGCAATAAAAGACAGTAGCCCCCACCGGAGCGGCGGAGATAAACCGAACTCTTGCCGAACGTCGTGCCCACCACGCGCCCCTTGCTCAGCTCAGACAAATCGTAAACCGTGCAGTGCGAGAGCACGTCGCGCGCGTTGCCCCCCTGCACGAGTACCTGGCAATAGCCGCCCGAGTTATCCGCGACCTGATGGGCAAAAGTGCGCAGCTCTTCGTTCAAAGCGCGCATCAGCTGCGCATGGTCTTCGCGCGGCGTGACGATCATCCATTCATCGGGCGAGAGCCAAAGCACGTTCAAGCCACCCGCCTGCGTCAGGCTACAGGGCTTGACCGGCAGCGCGACGCCGAGCGCCGCCCCCGCGGCCGCAGTGAACGGCGCATCGCGCCCAGGTCCGCGCAAACTTATGTAGCCCAGAAGCGGAATTTCGTTGGCCCACACACCGCGCGAGGCATTGATCGGCGTTGCCCGCGCTGGCAGATCAAAGCCGTGCAGCGGCGAGCGCATGACGGCAGCAGGAGCGCTAGCGGACTTAGACATTCTGGCGCGCTCCCTGCGGATCGATAAAGACAGGCGAGACGAGCTTGACCTTGTGCACCGTGCCCCCCGCGTAGGCGTAAAGCACATCGCGGCCGGCCTTGATGCCCTCTTCGCTGCGGCGGGCGATGCCGTCGCGCACGACAGCCATGGCAATCGAGCGCCCGAGCTCGGGGCTGAAATAGCTCGACGTCACGTGTCCAAGCATCGCCACGGGCGGTTCGGCATTTTGACTTGCGATGATCTGCGCGCCCTCTTTCAAAACGACGTTCGGATCGTCCGTCATGAGGCCTACGAGCTGCTTGCGATTACCGCTCGCCGTGTCGCTGCGCGTGAACGAACGCCGGCCGATGAAGCTGAATGGCTTTTTGAGGCCGACCGCCCAGGCCATATCGAGATCAAAGGGTGTCATCGATCCGTCAGTGTCCTGGCCGACGATGATGAAGCCCTTCTCGGCGCGCAGCACGTGCATGGTCTCGGTACCGTACGGCGTGATCGCAAATTCGGCACCTGCCTCCATCAGCGCTTCCCACACATG
>JANNUW010000049.1:0-2345 GCA_031414095.1 Hyphomicrobium sp.
TTCTTGAACCCGGTCGCCTTGGGTACTTTCACTTTCTCGGCCCGGCGCAAGATAGCTTGGGCCAACGGATGGTCCGAACCCGCGTCGACGCTTGCGGCCGCAGACAGCAGCTGCTCTTCGGTGGCGCCGGATGCAACCACCAAATCCACGACTTCAGGCTTGCCCATCGTCAGCGTGCCGGTCTTGTCGAAGATGATGACGTTCAACTTGGTTGCGTCCTCCAACGCCGACGCGTTCTTGAACAGGATGCCGTTTTTGGCGCCGAGCCCGGTCCCGACCATGATGGCCATAGGAGTTGCCAGCCCAAGCGCATCTGGGCAGGCGATCACGAAGACGGTAATCGCGAGGCTGAGGGCGAACAGTAGGGGCTGGCCAATCCACCAATACCAGACGGCAAAGGTGAGCAGACCCGTAACGACGGCGGCAAGCACCAGCCATTGCGCCGCGCGATCCGCCAAGAGTTGCGATGGCGCCTTGGAGTTCTGCGCTTCCTGTACGAGCTTGACGATTTGGGCGAGAGCGGTGTCCGCGCCGACTTTGGTTGCGCGATACTGGAACGTGCCGCTTTTGTTGATCGTCGCGCCGATGACCGCATCGCCGACCTTTTTATTGACGGGCATCGATTCGCCCGTAAGCATCGACTCATCGACTAGAGACGCGCCTTCGGTGATTGTCCCATCGACCGGGATCTTGTTACCCGGCCGGATCACGACCGTTTCGCCGGAAATAATTTCAGCGGTGGATACCTCCACCTCCTTGCCGTCGCGCAGCACGTTTGCCTTTGGCGGCGCCAAATCCATGAGCGCGCGAATCGCTTCCGAGGCGCCGGCCCGGGCCCGCATTTCGAGCCAGTGTCCGAGCAGGATGAAAACCAGCAGGAGCGCCGCCGCCTCGTAGAACTGCTCGCCGCCGTAAATGAACGTCGACCCAACGCTGAACAGGTATCCGGTACCGACACTGAGGACGACCAGCACTGCCATGTTGGCAACGCCATTCCTGAGAGCGCGATAAGCTGCAACGAGGAAGGGCCAGACCGGGTAGAGGATGGCGCCGCTGGCCAGAACGAACAACACGAGATCGAGCCGCAGGCCGAAAGGTGGCGAGATTTTAATCGAGTCCATGCCCATCGGAGACAGGAAGAAGATCGGCACGGTGAAGCCGAGCGCAATAAAGAATCTGTTGCGCATGTCGCGGGCCATGGCCTGCACATCCATGCCAGCGCCGTGGCCCATTTCCGCCGCCATGGTATCTTTATCTTCTCCACCATGCGCCTTGTGACCGGCCGTCGGCGATGGCGCCACTTCCTGTTTGCGCGCGGCTGCTGGCGCATCGGTCGCTGGACGGGCGCCGTGGCGCATGGCAGCATGGTCATGTGTTTGACCACCAGAACCGGCCGTGATGGCTGCTGCGGGATCCCGGGGCGATGACGCGCGAGTTTCACATAGATGGGAGGGTTTAAGCTCGCCCCCACAGTGGTGACCGCATTGCTCGATGGCACTCTCGATGTCTGCGGGCGATATCTTGGCTTCGTCATATGTGACCGTCGCGCTGCCGGAAACCTGATTGACTGCCACTGCCGTCACCCCGCCGAGCTTCGACAGTTGCTTTTCGACCCCAACGGCGCCGAGCGGCGATAATAGTTCGCCAACATGCAGATTGATCGTCGTCATCGCTCCCTAACTTTCCTAGCGTCCGAGCGATAATCCTATGGCCGTGCTAAGCGACGTCATCGGACAAAAAAACGGAAATGTATGCAACCTCGAAAAAGCGAGGGCTGCGAGTTAATGCAATACCGACGATTTAGCCACGAACGGACGTGCGTGGTTTCCAAGCCAAATATAGCTTTGCCGGCCACGGGCGCCTGCGGAACTTGATGACGGAACTCTACGGTATTGAACGCGGCGAACTGCCTTTCGTTCCTGATCGATCTGAGACTGCTCGTTGGAGGTTCGACGGCAGCGGTTTGCTCAGCGCGAGCGGCAGGTGCGGAAACTACCGAGACCGGCACTTCGCAAGTCCAAATGCCCGCACCCGTCCGGAACAAAAAAACTAGCGCGCGAGTTGACATGGGCGTGCGAGTGCGTGCGCCAACTTACTCTGTGAACGTCGCAGCTGACAAATCCTTCGCGCCGCTGCCACGTTATGCGGCGAAATTTGAGCCAAGGTTTCTCTGGGCATCATTATCCGAATAGAAAGGTAATCAGCCGATGCACAGCAATCAATACGTCCGCCTTCTCATAATGACTGCGTTGTCCTTCATATCAATGTACGTCTTTATGTATGCGATGGTGGATAGGTTCGAGAACGTTTTTTCAAGTTACAACCAAGTGTATATGGCAGGCTTG
>JANNUW010000050.1:0-3092 GCA_031414095.1 Hyphomicrobium sp.
GCTAGCGCTGCGACCGTTATTATCATCCCACACCTTTTTCTAGCCGGCACCGCTCGATCAGCTGTGCACCCGTCATAAAGGTTTAGAGGATCGCTTTGGCCATGACAAAAGAGCAAACACGACGCCGATTTCGGCACGGTATTGAAGACGCTGTTCGGGAGGCCCTGACCAATCCACCTCATATGCCGGCAACGGAGCGTGAGGCTAGGCGGCCGTCCGCAGAAGCTGCACTCGCGTCGGTCGATGCCCTTGAGCTGGCTTATATGCAGGATCGAAATCCGGTCCATGTTTGGGACGCGATAACGCAGATCCACTACGCGGCACCAATTCTGGATGTTCCAGTACACTTGCCGAATTGGGTGTTGGCGTATGTAAAAGCCGGAGCAATAATCCCTCACGGAAGCGGCTGATTTGTTTGGCTGCGCCGGACTAAAAGTGCGGCAGATAGAGCCCTGTGCCTGCGTCGGCGCGAGGGCGGGGGATGAAGCAGGTGGAGATCTACGCGAGGGTCAGGCACGCGGTGCTGATCGAAGGGATAAGTGAGCGCGCGGCGGCCGAACGGTATGGCATCAATGCCAGAACTGTATCCAAGATGCTGAAGTTCTCGGTGCCGCCGGGCTACGTTCGCACGAAGCCGCCATTCCGGCCCAAGCTCGATGCGTTTATCGGGATCATCGATGCGATCCTGGCGACCGACAAGGAGCGACCGAAGAAGCAGCGACACACCGCCAAGCGCATCTTCGAGCGCCTGCGCGACGAGCACGGCTTCACGGGCAAGATAACGATCGTAAAAGATCACGTCGCGGACTGGCGCCAGCGAAGCCAAGAGATGTTCGTGCCGCTGGTGCATCCGCCGGGGCATGCCCAGGTCGACTTCGGCGAGGCACTCGGCGTGATCGGCGGCGTCGAGCGCAAGATCCACTTCCTGGCGATGGACCTGCCGCACTCCGACGCAATCTTCGTGGTTGGCTATCCGGCGGAGACGACGGAGGCGTTTTGCGACGGGCATGTTCGGGCGTTCGAGTTCTTCGACGGCGTGCCGCAATCGATCCTCTATGACAACACCAAGATCGCGGTTGCCAAGATCCTCGGCGATGGCAAGCGTAAGCGCACGCGCGTGTTCAGCGAACTTCGATCGCACTACCTGTTCAACGATCGGTTTGGTCGCCCTGGCAAAGGTAACGACAAAGGCAAGGTCGAGGGGCTCGTCGGCTATGCGCGTCGGAACTTCATGGTACCGGTGCCAGTGTTTGCGGACTTCGAGGCGCTGAATGCGGATCTTTTGGAGCGTTGCCGGAAGCGTCTGGCCGATCGGCTGCGCGGCCATGACGGCACGATCGGCGAGCGGTTGACGCACGATCTCGCGGCCTTCCAGAAGCCGCTGCCAGCACCCTACGATGCCTGCGAGAAGAGGCCGGGCAGCGTTAGCTCGCTGTCGCTGGTGCGCTATCGGAACAACGACTACTCGGTTCCAACGGCTTATGGGCATCGCAAGGTTCTGATCCGTGGTTATGTGCACGAGGTGGTCATCGCCTGCGGCGCCGACGTGATTGCGCGCCACCCGCGCTCTTACGAACGCGAAGACTTCGTGTTCAATCCGCTGCACTACCTGGCGCTGATCGAGCAGAAGACCAACGCGCTGGATCAGGCGGCGCCGCTCAGCGGTTGGAAGTTACCCGAGGAGTTCGCGACGCTTAGGCGGCTGCTCGAGGCCCGTATCGGCAGACACGGCAAACGCGAGTTCGTGCAAGTGCTCCGGCTGATGGAGGTGTTCAAGATCGACGACGTCGCGGCTGCCGTCCGCGATGCGATTGCACGCGGTGCCGTCGGCTTCGATGCGGTGAAGCATCTGGTGCTGTGCCGTATCGAGCGCCGCCCGCCACGGCTCGACATGGCGATCTATCCGTATCTTCCGAAAGCCACCGTCACGACGACATCGGCGCGGTCGTACATTGACCTGCTGCGCGCCGGTTGCGAGTGGGTGAGCACTTCAGCGAATGCCGTAGGGCCAACCGAAGACGCCCCCCAGAAAGCGGTGGCGGCATGACCGATGCACCGCAGATCCTTCTTGCGCACCACCTGAAGGCACTGAAGCTGCCGACATTCCTGCGCGAATACGACAAGGTCGCTCGGCTTTGCGCCGCCGAGGGCGTCGACCATCCGCGATATCTGATGCGGCTGGCCGAGATGGAGATGATCGACCGCGAGCGGCGCATGGTCGATCGCCGGATCAAGGCCGCCAGGTTCCCGACCGTGAAAAGCCTCGACAGCTTCGACTTCCTCGCGCTGCCGTCGTTGAACAAAATGCTGGTACTGGAGTTGGCGCGTTCGGACTACATCGAACGGCGCGAGAATATCATTGCGGTCGGCAACTCGGGCACCGGCAAAAGCCACATCGCGCTCGGACTTGGCTTGGCAGCTTGCCAGAAAGGCCTATCGGTTGGCTTCATCACGGCCTCGGCACTGGTTCACGAGCTGCTCGAAGCCCGTGATGAGAAGCGTCTTCTGCGCCTGCAGCGCCAGCTCGCCGCCTACAAGCTGCTGATCATCGACGAACTCGGCTACGTGCCGTTGTCGCCAACCGGCGCCGAGCTTCTGTTCGAGGTCTTCTCGCAGCGATACGAACGCGGCAGTACGCTGGTCACCAGCAACCTGCCCTTCGACGAGTGGACATCGGTGTTCGGATCCGAGCGGCTCACCGGCGCGCTGCTCGACCGCCTGACCCATCACGTCCACATCCTGGAAATGAATGGCGACAGCTTCAGGCTGGCACATTCCAAGCGCAGGTCACGCCGCCCCAAGGCAGAGTCGCCGCCCGACGAACCCGTTCAGACGTAAGGCTCGAAAAGCAAGAAGGCCCCCGATATCGGGGGCCTTCTTGCTTGCATCGGTGCTGCACTATTACTCCGGAAAACCGCTGCAGAATCTCTCCGGCGTTGACACTTGGACTGGCACCCTTCGAAGTCAGTCCAAACCCTTCAGATTTCGATCCGATGATTGAGGCTTTGTGGACCTTACCTATGGCGCACGCATGGATCATGTGGCGAACACCCGACGCCGTGCGGGAGATGTGGGATCTCCATCGTGAGAAG
>JANNUW010000051.1:0-3517 GCA_031414095.1 Hyphomicrobium sp.
GGATGTCCTCGATCTCGGCGCGCGTCACCGGCTGATGATAAGCGATGATCGCCAAGGTCTCGAGCGCCGCTCTCGACAACCGGCGCTCTTCGACGCTGTGGCGTTCGAGCAGATAGGACAAATCTTCCGACGTGCGAAACGCCCACTTGCCCGAGACCCGCACCAGATTGACGCCACGCGCCGCATAACATTGCTGGAGATCTTCAAGCAGCGCACCAACTTCGTCGCCGGCACCCAGTTGCGCGCCGAGCGCCGCCGCATCCAAAGGCTCCTTGGCCGCAAACAGCAAGGCTTCCAGAATGCGCAGCTTCTCGCGCCGGTCACGATGGGCGAGTTCGCTGACTTCAGGTGCAAAGCCCGTCTGTGCGCCGGTAAGCGCTGCTGCCAATTCGAGCGCGTTTGCGGCGCCGGATGGCGCGGGCGCGGATTCGAACACGCCGTCGTTCGAGACCAGCTTTAAGCGTGGTGGAGACATCTGTTTCTTATCCTTGCTGTCACTCAACGCGGCACCACCGATCGCACTTAGGCCCGTTGCCAGGGTGTATCCTCGCCGCGCTTGCGCACATAGATAGGCGCAAAGGCTTCGTCTTGGCGCAGTTCGACGAGACCCTCGCGCGCCATTTCCAGCGTCGCACCAAACGAGCTCGCCATCGCCGTGCGGGTCTCTTCGCCCTTGGGCAGATACTGCTCTAAAAACATGTCGAGTTGCGCCCAGTTGCCAGCACTCGCGCCCACGAGCTTTTCGAGCCGCCCGCGCGCATCCTTGATCGACCAGACTTTGCGCAGTTTGACGACGTGCACGACTTTAGCCGTGCGCCGGCGCTGTTCGGCGTAGGCCTTGAGAAGATCGTAAATTTCCGCCGTCCACTGCGTCTCGCGAACGGTCTTGGACAGTTCCGGCTGACCGCGCCCAAACACGTCCTGCCCCAGACGCTTGCGCGTCATCAACTGAGCCATGGCGTTGCGCATGGCATCGAGCCGAATGAGCCGGAAGGCGAGTCGTTGCGCCAGCTCTTGAGCCGGGATATCGCCGCTGAGATCCTTCTCTTTAGGCAGCAGCAAGCGCGACTTCAGATAGGCGAGCCATGCCGCCATGACGAGATAGTCGGCCGCGATTTCAATTTTCAGTTTTTGGGCTTCGGCGATGTAGGCGAGGTACTGATCGACGAGCGCCACGATCGAGATTTTCGCGATATCGACCTTATGCGTGCGGGTCAGGGCCAACAGCAGATCCATGGGACCTTCGAAACCGGCGACGTCGACGATCAGGGCTTCTGCCGCCAACGGCGCATCGTCCGACCCTGCCGATCCCCAGGAGGGACCAGCCCACATTTCGCCAGCTGGGTCACTCGGTCGATTCATCGAAGGTTCGCCAATTCCTAGGCTGTTGTTCCACGCTTATTAAGGGCACCCTTTCGGGGACTGAGGCTCAACCTTACACTGATTCAGTGGTCCGCGCGTGCATGGCAAGTACGGACGACAAAACGGCCTCGGCACTGGCCACGTCGAACGAATCGCTCATGTGGGTGACGCGCACGGCCGCTTCAAACCGGCGCAATGCATGCCCCTGGAGAACCGGGACGCCAGCGGCTGCGGCGATCATTTCCGTCAAATCGCCATTGCAGTGCAATGCCACGTCCGAGCCGGACGCCATCACGGCCTCCGCCCGCGCGCGCATCGGACCCGACAGGGCTTTCATACTCAGGTCATCGCTCATCAGAAGTCCGTCAAAGCCGATTTCTTCGCGGATGATGCTTTGCGTCACGAGCGCTGAAGTGCTGGCGGGATTATCGCCATCAATGGCTGTGAATACGACGTGCGCGGTCATGGCAGCGGGCATGGCGTTCAGCATTCTGAATGGCGCAAAATCGGTGGCTGATAATTCCGCGTGTGAGGCGGTCACAATCGGCAAATCGAGATGGCTATCGGCCAGTGCACGGCCGTGACCTGGGATATGCTTGATGACCGGCACAACTCCACCTGCCATCAAGCCCTCGGCAACTGCGCCCCCCAAGGCGGCAATCTGTTCGATTCCCGAACCATAGGCGCGATTGCCGATAATGTCGTGGGCACCGCGCACGGGCACATCGAGCACCGGGGCACAATTGGTGTTGATGCCGAGCGCGCGCAAATCGTGAGCGACGAGCCGCGCCGTCGTGCGCGCGGAGTCGAGAGCGGCGGCTTGTGAGACACCGAAGGCATCAGCATAGGCGGATGCGGGCGGAAGCGCTCGTCCCAGCGGCGGCCGCAAACGCTGTACCCGGCCGCCTTCCTGATCGATCAACACTAGGAGATCGCTGCCCCCGGCCGCGTCGCGAAAGCTGCTGATGAGGCTGCGAATCTGATCGTGGCTCGCACAGTTGCGGGCAAATAGAATAAGCCCGCACGGCCGCACGTTCTTCACGAACGCCCGCTCGTCAGCGCTCAGCTCGAGGCCCTGAACGCCCGTAATCAATGCTCTTAGCTGCGCCATGAATTATTTATGCCGTTGTAGGGACTATCGGGCGCTGCCGCGCGTTGTCTGAGGGAAGTTGTCTGATGAGGCACGAGGCGCTTTACTTGCGCATCGGCATCCGGCTGGCCGCACCAGCGGACGCCACTGCGAAGAACCGGCGAGCCGTCAGAACAGACTAATTTCCCATGACCCAGCAGTCGCCGTGACCGGCCGACTTCAACTGCGTGCAGATCGCCGTCGCCGAATCTCGCGAACTCGGAGGTCCCACCAGAAGCCGGTGATAGAGCCCCTTGTCGGCGACTTTGGCCTCCTGCACGTCCATGGTTTTACCCTGCAAGATCGAGCCGTATTTCTGTTGCATGTCGGCCCATTGCGTCAGGGCATCCATCCGGCTTTTCGCTGACGCGGGAACTGATGCGACCACCGCCATATAACCAGCGCCCGAACTCACTGCCGGCGCTGCAGCGCCAGCAGCAGCGGGTGCTGTGACGGCCGCAACCTTCTTGACCGCGGCCGGTTTTTTAACGGCCGGGGGCGCGACCGATGCCGCAGCCGGAGCTTCGACCGCAGCGGTCTCAACCAGTGCCGAGGCTGCAGCGGGTGCAGCGGCGGCGTTGCTGGCGGCCGATGAGATCACGACGGGGGTCTTCGGCGCCGCTGCGGGCGGCGAAACGACCAGCGGCTTTTGTACGGAATTGGCGGCGGCCTGCACCATTTGCACTGGAGGCGACGCCTTTTCAGCCGCCGCAGGAACAGCGGCTGGTGTCTGCTGGTTACCGCCAACGTTGATCACGGACATGCCCGGAACCGCTGCCATCGGCTCAGGCGCTGGAGTGGGCTCGCTCAATGCGGGCGGTTCTATGGTCCCATCCGGCTTCACGACAAGCGTGGAAACTTTCTTGCTGCCCGACGCATCGATGTCGCTGGCCGTACCGTTGTCGTTGAGGCGGCCAAGCACTTTGCTATCGGCGTGCGCGAATTGTTTGCCGCCGGGTTCGGACGGCTTGACCTTCGAGGGCGCACCATCGCTCTTGACCAGCGGCGGCGGTCCGCCGGCCGTCG
>JANNUW010000052.1:0-3389 GCA_031414095.1 Hyphomicrobium sp.
GGGCCGATCAATTTGGCGATCGGACTGTATGTCGGCGGCGAACTGCCGGCTCTCCCAACTACGTCCGCCGCGCTGTTGGTTGGCTTCCTCGGCTACGGTGTCAGTCTGATATTTTTTGTGCTGGCGCTCAGGCACCTCGGCAGCGGGCGCACAGGCGCTTATTTCTCGACCCCGCCGTTCCAGGGTACCCTCGTTGCGATTTTGGCGTTCAAAGAGGCCAAGTCGTGGCAGATCATAATCGCGGGACTGCTGATGGCCGGCGGGGTCTGGCTGCATCTGACCGAGCAACACGAGCATGAGCACGAGCACGAGGCGATGGAACATTCGCACGCTCATACCCACGACGCGCATCATCAGCACGAGCACGGGCCAGCCGATCCGCCCGGTGAGCCGCACACCCACGCTCACCGTCACGCGCCGTTTGAGCATGGCCATGCGCATGTCCCAGACATGCACCACGGGCATCGGCATTGACTTATTTGACGAGCCGCAAGCCCTTGAGCAGGGGCGAGGCGGGGCGGTCAGGCGGCGTATAAAACGTCACGCCGAGGCCGGTCTCGGTGCGCCAAGTAAGGTTGCAGTCGAACTTTTCATCGTGCGGCTTGATGACGAGCCTGAAGGCGTCGGGGACGCCGAGCGTACTGGGCATGCGCAGTTCTGCGCCTGCGGCCGAAAGGCTTCGCACCGTGCAATCGAAGATCGAGGCGTGCTCATTAAAAATGATCTTCGCGCTCAGTAGGATGCGCCGTGTTGGCGGTGCTGACGTTGGGACTGACTGCATCGTGACGTGGTCCTGGTAACGTTACGTTAACAAAAGCTTAAACCGTGTTTTGGCGTGGCACTACGAGGTTTCGGTTTCTCAGTTAATCTGCGGGCGTTGTTGATCTTTGCAGGCTGCGGCTTTGGGCGATCTGGCCAAATAGTCCCGCAACACCGTTCCATCGGCGCCTGACTTGGCTTAGCAGTAGCGGCCGCCAGCGCCAGATGGTGCGAACAGGCCGTGAGGACACGAGATGATCATTGCAATTGATGGGCCAGCGGCATCGGGCAAAGGCACCCTGGCGCGGCGCGTGGCCGATCAATTCGGGTTCCATTGTCTCGATACGGGACTGCTCTACCGCGCGGCAGCGCGCGATCTTGCGCTCAGCGGATACCGGTTCGACGATCCGTGGGCGGCCGTCGCCGCAGCGCGGGGTCTGCGACATGAAACTCTTGGCGATCCGAGCTTGCGTGGTCCGCGTGCGGGTGAAGCGGCTTCGGCCGTGGCGGGCATCGCCGAGGTGCGCGCGGCGTTGCTCGCTTATCAGCGGGATTTTGCCAGTCAGCCGCCCGGCGCCGTCCTCGACGGCCGCGACATCGGGACCGTCATTTGCCCGGACGCACCGATCAAAATTTTCGTGACAGCGGCCCCTGAAGTACGGGCACAACGGCGGTTTTCCGAATTACAGGGTCTCGGGGCCGAAACAACCTTTGCCGCCGTGCTGGCCGATATTCTGGCGCGCGACGCGCGAGACCAAAACCGCGCCGCCGCACCTCTGAAAGCCGCCCGCGACGCGATCGTGCTCGACACCACCAGCCTCAACGCCGACGAAGCCTTCGCCGCGGCGCTGAAACTCGTTGGGCGCGGGGGATCAGTATTGCGCTCCTAACGGCTGGGCATGGATTTCGCCCCTTGCGACCGTGGCCCTGCTCGATTATAGAAGGCTCCATTCGGAACCGCTGTCGGATTGATCAAGAGGAAGATCGGCCAATAGGAGCGCCCTCACCCGGTAACGGGGAGACCAGCACTCCGAATTCTGTTGGCAGGGCCTGCGGGCTCATCACGGCGGTATCTGACCCTAACACCATCCACGTCACAGATCCAATGCACCGGCAGTTTGTCCGGGCCCTCATTCGATTGAGCGGCCGGGCTTTTTGCCATTGTTTCACCAACTGCCACCTTTGGTTCCCATGAACTGGGTGGAGCAACACAGCCGAAATGGAATTCTAATGAACGTCGCAGTCAACAAAGACATGACCCCCTCGCGCGAAGATTTCGCAGCGCTCCTCGCCGAAAGCCTCGCCAAAGACGACGTGTTCGAAGGCCAAGTGGTCAAGGGCAAGATCGTCGGTATCGAAAAAGATCTCGCTGTCATCGACGTCGGCCTCAAGATGGAAGGCCGCGTGCCGCTGAAGGAATTCGGTATTCCCGGCCGCCCGAGCGAACTCAAAGTCGGCGATATGGTCGAGGTCTACCTTGAGCGCGTGGAAAATGCGCTCGGAGAAGCCGTCCTGTCGCGCGAAAAAGCTAAGCGCGAAGAAAGCTGGACGCGTCTTGAAAAAATGTTCGAGAAGCAAGAGAAGGTCAACGGCGTCATCTTCAACAAGGTCAAGGGCGGCTTCACGGTCGATCTTGACGGCGCAGTGGCGTTCCTTCCCGGTAGCCAAGTCGATATCCGCCCGGTCCGCGACATCGGCCCGCTGATGCATCAGTCGATGCCGTTCCAGATTCTGAAGATGGACCGCCGCCGCGGCAACATCGTGGTTTCGCGCCGCTCGGTACTCGAAGAGACACGCGCCGAACAGCGCGCCGACATCGTTGCACGCCTCGGCGAGGGCCAGGTCATCGACGGCCTCGTCAAGAACATCACCGATTACGGTGCGTTCATCGATTTGGGCGGTATCGACGGCCTATTGCACGTGACCGACATGGCATGGCGCCGCGTCAATCATCCGTCGGAAATCCTGAATGTCGGCGACACGGTCAAGGTGCAGATCATCCGCATCAATCCCGATACGCAGCGCATTTCGCTCGGCATGAAGCAGTTGCAGTCCGATCCCTGGGCCGCCATCGCCGAGAAGTATCCGGTCGGCGCCAAGATCAAGGGTGCAGTCACGAACATCGCCGACTACGGCGCGTTCGTTGAGTTGGAGCCCGGCGTCGAAGGCCTGATCCACGTCTCGGAAATGAGCTGGGTCAAGAAGAACATCCACCCCGGCAAGATCGTTGCGACCAGCCAGCAGGTCGACGTGCAGGTGCTCGAAGTCGATCCGCAGAAGCGCCGTATCTCGCTCGGCCTCAAGCAGACACAAGACAACCCCTGGGATGCCTTCATCTCGGCTCACCCCAAGGGCTCGGTCATCGAAGGCCCGATCCGCAACATCACCGAATTCGGTCTGTTCATCGGTCTCGACAACGGCGTCGACGGCATGGTGCATTTGTCGGATCTCGACTGGCAGCGTCCGGGCGACGAAGTCATCAAGGACTACAAGAAGGGCGATACCGTCAAGGCCCAGGTTCTCGATGTCGATGCGGGTAAGGAGCGCATTTCGCTCGGCATCAAGCAGCTCGGCGGCGACCCCGCCGACGCCATGGCCAAGTACAAGAAGGGCGATCAAGTAACTTGCAC
>JANNUW010000053.1:0-7023 GCA_031414095.1 Hyphomicrobium sp.
GCTGGCTTCCGCCTGACGCGCCGCCATCGCTTTGTCCAGCACGACGGGCCCGTTTCCGTCGCCAACGCCTTTAAGCGCGCCGACTGGACACGCACACTTGCCGCCGCCGGAGTGACCGGGCCTGGCATTCGCGTGCAGCACTATGTGCCCTTCCGTTTGTGCGTCGCGCGCGTGAAAGGCCAAGCCGCATGATCGCCGATGCGCTGGTCGCCGGTGGGGGATTAGCCGGTAGTGCCGTCGCCATCGACCTCGCCCGCGCCGGGCGCTGCGTGGTTCTGATCGAGCGCGAGTCTGCCGCGCACGACAAAGTCTGCGGCGAATTCCTGAGTTTCGAGGCCGGGCATTATTTGAGCCGGCTCGGACTTTCGCCGCTAGATCTTGGCGCCGTCACTTTACATAGCGTGCGGCTCGTGAAGGGCCACCATCCTGTCACCGCCAAGCTGCCGTTCCGCGCGACGAGCCTCTCGCGCCGCGTGCTCGACGAGGCGCTGCTCGAGCGCGCGATCGCCGCGGGCGTAGATGTGCGCCGTGGCTTGCGCGTGAAAATGCTCGAAACGGCAAACGATCATTGGAGCGCGACGCTCGATCAGGGCGAGCCCCTGACCGCGCGCGCGGCTTTCCTCGCCACCGGTAAGCACGACCTCAAGGATCTAAAGCGCGGCCCCGGGCTGCAAGGCGACCTGATCGGTTTCAAGATGTACTTTCGCCTGTCGCCCGAGCAGACGCGCGACCTCGATGGTCATGTCGAGCTGGCGCTGTTTCCCGGCGGTTACGCCGGCCTGCAACCCGTCGAAGGCGGTCGCGCAAATCTGTGCCTCTTGGTTCGCCGCGGCGACTTTGCCAGCTTGGAAAACTCTTGGGAGGCCTTGCTCGAGACCATCAAAGCGAGATGCCCGCACCTGGCTGTGCGGCTTGCCGGCGCTCAAGCCGCTTTGACCAAGCCGCTGGCGATTGCCGCCATTCCCTATGGTTTTGTGTTCCAGAACGCCAACACTGTTTCGCAATCGCTCTGGCGCCTGGGCGATCAGGCGGCTGTCATCCCGTCGTTCTCGGGCGATGGCATGTCCATCGCCCTGCACAGCGCGCGCCTTGCGAGTGCGTATCATCTGCGAGGGACAAGTTCTGCCGTCTTTCAAGAGCAGCTCGCGCGCGATGTGCGCCGCCAGATCGCGCGCTCGACAAGGCTGTCACAAACCTTAGTGACGCCCTGGGGCCAATGGGGCGCAACGGGCTTGGCACGATTGGCGCCGCCTCTATTGACGGCCATCGCGTCGCTGACGCGCATCTCACAACGCGCTCTCGACCGGGCCGAGGCAACCGCGAGCCGTTGAGAATTTCAGACGATGCCGCCGAACAAGCGTTCCCAGAGCCGGCGCGCCTGTGACCGCCAGCGCGCGAACTCGGCCGCGGCCCGCGGACGCCAATAGCGCCATTCTAAGGCGACTTTTTGCCGGGCGGCCCGCAACGCTTCGCGCGTGCGCGGAGCCCACGCCGCCCAAAGCGCTGCCGCCAACGGCTTCCACCGCGCGTAAGCTTGCTTAGCTTCGAGCCGCACCGCGTTCTTCAACATGCGCCCATAGCGCCACGCGAACGACGCGCGAATTCTCGCAAACAGTGCGTCCTTCCACGGGATGATCACACTATAGCCGCGCGCGAACCAGGCAATGCGCATGAGCGCCGGCTTGGTCAGCCTGAAAATGCGCGCGATGAAAGCCGTCGAGGCGATTTTAGCAGCAAAGAAAAGCGCGCCCGCTGAGAAAAAAAACCCGTTGGCGAGCAACCAGACAGACAGAAACTTGAGCGGCAGCAATATGAGCGTCGGCAGCGCGAAGACGGCGAGCGCGCCATACGGCGGCAACATCGCGATCCATTGTTCGAGCCGCGCCCAGAGGCGAAACCGGACAAGCCGCGCCAAAATATCCGACAGCGGCCGCCAGCCCCATTCCTCAAAAATGAGGATGAGCGCCGCCAGAACTTGCAAAACCATCAGGACCGGCAGACGTACAATCGACCAGACACCCAGCGCCGCCGCTGTCATCGCGCGCGCGATCGCCCGCACGGTGGGCTCGATCCGATACCAGAATTCACGCATGGCGGTTTTGAGTTGCGTCCACATTTTTTGCGTTGAGAGTTCGTTAAATAGGCCTGTTAATCAAGGCATAATACCGGCCAAGTTGTGAAAAGCCGTTAAGAGCCAGCCGCGCTCTGGACCGGGCGTGTGCGAACGCCTAGGAGTAGGCGCGGACCGGAGGGGCGGTGAAAACGCTTGAGGAACGAAACGCGATGACACAAGCTACCTTGAGTGGCAACTGCCAATCCAGCGCTGGCGGTTGCCATTCTACTGCTGGCGGTTGCCAGTGCGGCGCCGTGCGCTACCGCATCGCAGGCCCGTTGGGCGCGGCCGGCATCTGCCATTGCCGCATGTGCCAGAAAGCGTTCGGATCGTGGGGCGCAGCCCTCGTATCTGTGCCGGTCGAACACCTGACTTGGACACGCGGCACGGCATCTGAATTTCGCTCCTCGCCCGTCGTGGCACGGGGCTTTTGCAACCAGTGCGGCACGCCTTTGCACATGAAAGAAGACGGCGATCCCGTTATCGAAATCGCCATCGGCACACTCGACGACCCCAACGCTGTCGGCCCCTTCAGCGGCCAAGTCGGCGTCGAGAGCAAAGTCGCGTGGTTCGATACCCTGCATGAGCTCGCACAAAAAACCACGGGGCGGGACCGCACGCCCGGGGATTTGGCCAAACTCGTGAGCCGCCAGCATCCCGATCACGACACCCAAAGCTGGCCCCCGCAATGACGGACGCGGCGCGCACGCTTCGCTCCCTATCGGATCTCGAGGGCGCACACCTGATAGCCAGCGGCAGCGCGCCGTCGCTGGCCGCCGTGGCAGACCGGTATGCGATCTCCATCACGCCCGCGATGCTGGCGCTGATCGACCGCACCGACCCGTCCGACCCCATCGCACGGCAATTCGTGCCGTCCCTGCAAGAACTCGATCACCACGCTCCTGAAGTGGCCGACCCGATCGGCGACGACACCAGAAGTCCAGTCCCCGGCATCGTGCATCGCTACCCCGACCGCGTGCTTTTGAAAATCACCGGCGTCTGCCCGGTCTATTGCCGCTTTTGTTTTCGCCGCGAAATGGTCGGGCCGGATGCGGGGCGCGAACTCACTCAGGCAGAACTCGCAAGCGCACTCGACTACATACGCGCAACGCCGTCAGTTTGGGAAGTGATCATGACCGGCGGCGATCCGTTCATTCTGTCGCCCGCTCGCATTGCCGCGATCACGCACGGCCTGGGCGCCATCGACCACGTCAAAATCATTCGCTGGCACACGCGCGTTCCGGTCGTCGCGCCCGAGCGCATCACCGCCGCCTTCGTGACCGCGCTGAAATCGAGCGGCAAATCCGTGTATGTGGGATTGCACGCCAACCACCCGTGCGAACTGACGGAGGCCGCGCGCACGGCCATCGCGAAACTCGTCGATGCTGGGATTCCAGTCGTTAGCCAGACGGTGCTGCTGGCTGGCATCAACGACACCGTCGAGACCTTGGAGGCCCTGATGCGGGCCTTCGTCGAGGCGCGTGTGAAGCCCTACTATTTGCACCACGGCGACTTGGCGCCCGGCACCAGCCACTTCCGCACGACGTTAGCCGACGGCCAAAAGCTGATGCGTGAGTTGCGGCAACGGTTGTCGGGCCTTGCCTTGCCAGCTTACATGTTGGATAGCCCCAGTGCAGGCGGCAAAGTGCCGGTCGAAGGCGGGTACGTGACCGCCGATGACGGCGCCGATAGCTACACTGTCACGTCTGCGGACGGCACGCGCTCGACGTACCGCGACTGCTGCACACCGCCCTAATGTCGGGGCCTAGTTTCTGGGCCTAATTTTTAGGCGCGCGCGTAGGCGGAATACGTCGACTCTGGTTAAATGCCGTTGGCCGCACTAAACGGTCCGCTTGAAGCAAGGAGACGCCATGACAATTGTTTCGATCCGGACCGCGTCCGCCAACCAGCTGTTCTCAGGACCGCCTCTTTATCAGGCGAGCACACCCTGGGGGCCCTGGGGCGCCTTGGCGGGGACGGCGCTTATTTTTGCCGGGCAACTGTTGGGTGTGGCCGTGGTCGTCGGGACGTACGCCGCGCTCTACGGCACGAACGAATTAAGCGACATGGACCCCGAGGTGTTCTTCTCCTTCGCAAAGCCCATCGGGGTCGCGACCATGATCGGCTCACAAGTGGCAGCGATTGCCATTTTATGGTTGCTGGCGGCGCGGCAAAATCGCCGCGCCGATACGCTGCAATTGAACCCGCCCCATCCATCGTGGGCGACCTGCGTGATCGGCGGGCTCCTGATCATCGTGATTACCGGCGCGCTCGAATACGTCCTCTATCAGGTGCTTCGCGAAGACATTTTCGCCGACAGCAAGTTCCTGGCTGACGGGCTCAACTCACCGCTGTGGCCTGCCACTGTGCTGGTCGCCGTCGTGCTCGCGCCGCTGTGGGAAGAGCTGACCTTCCGCGGTTTCCTGCTGACGGCGCTGGCACAGACGCGGCTCGGGTTCTGGGGCGCGGCCCTCATCTGCAATGTGTTGTGGACGGCCCTGCACGCGCAATACGGCACGTCCGGGCTCATCAGCGTATTCGCGTCCGGCCTCATTCTGTCATGGCTGCTCTGGCGCACCGGCTCTATCCGCGCGCCGATCATCGCCCATGGCATCGCCAATCTGGCGGCCGTCATTTTTGCGCATTTCATGAACCCCGCGCTTCAGAACGTGCCGACCTGATTGCACGTTCGAGGGCGCAACAGAGGTAGGCTTGACCGATGCAGAACTATCTCGATCTCCTGGCCCGCGTGCGCACGCAAGGCATTGCAAAGACCGACCGTACGGGCACCGGCACGCTCAGCGTGTTCGGGCATCAGATGCGTTTTGACCTCGCACAGGGTTTCCCCCTCGTCACGACCAAGAGGTTGCACGTCAAGTCGATCATTCACGAGTTGATCTGGTTTCTGGCCGGCGACACCAACGTCACCTATCTGCAAAACAACGGCGTGCGCATCTGGGACGCGTGGGCGCGCGATGACGGCGGACTCGGCCCCGTCTACGGCCGGCAATGGCGATCGTGGGCGGCGCCAGAGGGGCGTAGCATCGACCAGATCTCGGAGGTAATCTCCACGCTTAAAGCCAATCCCGACAGCCGCCGGATGATCGTGTCGGCGTGGAACCCGGCCGACATTCCAGACATGGCCTTAGCGCCGTGCCATTGCCTGTTTCAGTTCTACGTCGCCGACGGGAAGCTGTCGTGCCAGCTCTATCAACGCTCGGCCGACGTGTTCCTTGGCGTGCCGTTCAATATCGCCAGCTACGCGCTGCTGACGATGATGATGGCGCAGGTCACGGGATTGCAGCCGGGCGACTTCGTCCACACATTCGGCGACGCGCATCTCTATTCAAATCATCTGGAACAAGCCGATCTCCAACTCGCCCGCGAGCCGCGCCCCCTGCCAACTATGCACATCGACCCGGCCGTGCGTTCAATATTCGATTTCAAGTTCGATCATTTCCGCCTCGAAGGGTACGATCCGCACCCGCATATCGCAGCGCCGGTGGCGGTTTGACTGGAGCTCGTTCGATGAAAAATTTTTTCCGCCATTTCTCCGAGCGCGCGGCGCACGCCGTTGGCTCCCATTGGGCCTTCATCATCGCGCTTGCCGTAGTTTTGGCTTGGTTGCTCACAGGACCCTATTTTGATTACTCCGATACGTGGCAACTGCTGATCAATACGGGCACCACGATCGTCACGTTTCTGATGGTGTTCTTGATTCAGAACGTGCAAAACCGCGAGGCGCGGATCATGTCGTTGAAGCTCGACGAGCTTTTGCGCAGCGTCGAAGGTGCCCGCACCGGAATGGTGAAGCTCGATTCAATGACGGACGCTGAACTCGATCACATCCACGCGGAGTTCGAAAAACTGCGCGATATATATGCGCCCCTGATCGACGACGATTTGGCGATCGTAAAGAAGGAACTCCACAACCGCCGGCCGCACGGTCGAAAATTATAGCGGCCTTGCGCTGAGGCAATATTGTCCACCGCAACGAAAGTTTCTCGTCGGTCATTCGCCTAGACAGCAAAGTGATGGAGCCGTAAACAGATTTTGCGCAACTTGAATTCCAACCCAGCGCGGCGGGGACACACATGCGAATTCAGGTTATGGCGACCCTGTCGGTCGCTGGGGTGCTCTGCGGCTGCGCAACCCTCGTGAAGGGAACCACACAATCAGTCTCACTGACCACCCCGGGAGTTGCCGCTGCGTCTTGCACATTAGTCTCGGAAGGCATCGGCACCAGAACCGTCACGACGCCAGCGACGATGTCACTTGACAAAAGTCAGCACAATATTGCCGTCACCTGTAAAAAGGAGTGTTATCAAGACGGCGTTGGCATTATTGCATCCAGCACCGAGACCATGGCCGCAGGAAACATAATTGCCGGCGGCCCCATCGGGCTTGGCATCGATGCGGTCAGCGGAGCGATGAATCACTATAACTCCGACAATCAAATAGCCATGGTTCCTATCCAAGGCTGTAGGCCATCAACATGACCCGGCCTGTTTAATCGACGGATACATGACAGTATTAATTTCACTCATCGTCGCGGTTGCGAAGAATGGCGTCATAGGCGCTAACGGCGGCTTGCCGTGGCGGCTATCGTCGGACCTGAAAACCTTCCGGCGGCTGACGCTCGGCAAGCCCATCGTCATGGGCCGCAAAACCTTTGCAAGTCTGGGCAAGCCGCTCGACGGGCGCGACAACATTGTCGTCTCGCGCGACCCGCACTTTGCGCCCAATGGCGTCAGCGTGTTCAATTCGGTCGGCGAGGCACTGGTCCTGGCGCGGGCCCTGGCGCGCACCAACGGTTCAGATGAGGTCATGGTGATCGGAGGGGCCGAAATTTACCGGGCAACATTGCCGCTCGCCAATCGCGTGTATTGGACGGCCGTCGACGCCGAGCC
>JANNUW010000054.1:0-2001 GCA_031414095.1 Hyphomicrobium sp.
CGCATCTTCCTCGAAGAGCGTGCGAGTTTCTCCGCCGACAGCCTGACGGGCCTGGAAGCCAACCTGCGCTTCCCTGGGCCAGAAACCATGGAGACCCGAATTTTTGGCCGCTTGACCGCTTGGCAGAATTGGATCTTTCAACGCCCGAACGCGACCGGCGACAACGGTGCCCTGAAGCGCTACGGCACCGGTCAGAAAGCCGAATTCAACAAGGATCGGATGTGAGGGGAAGTCAATAATGATGAATGTCTTCTACCGTGATCGTATAGTGCAGGCTCTCGATACACTTGAAAACAAGGTGACCGCGCTACCATACGCCGACGCCAAAGCGTGTGTCGACGCATTGTCCGAGATACGTAGCCTAAGTCAGACGACATTCGAGATATCTGAGCACGCAAAGCATATTTGGAACGACAACAGTTACGTCCTCGGACCTGATTGGGAGAAGCGCGACGGCGGTGCGCAATACACCTACGTAGACGTTTGGGCGGCACGCTGCGAGCTGATCCGGCGGGAAATTATGCGAAAACTCGAACTTGGCTACACGATCGAGATGATCCCACCAGATCATGACAATGGGTGAAATGATCTTCAACACCACAAAATCTCTTAGAGTCGAACCAGGCGCTACCCCCCACCCTGGCCCTCCCCCTCACGGGGGGAGGGTAAGAAAGAGTGTTGGACAGTCGCCGCAGGGAGGCACGCGCGAAGGTGGTGCTCACTTGGGATGTGACGACCGTCGAACCGAGCCACGCGACAACCACCTGCCATTATTTCCCCTCCCTCCCCCCTTGAGGGCGAGGGCCGGGGTGGGGGGTGACTTCAGGGGCCGAGAGCAGTCCCAGTTCCCCCAGCATACTCGTGATGACGCCTTCCAAGTTTTCGCGGACTTCCCAGTTCCACGCGCGGAACACCCGGTAGCCGCGGCTTTCCAGCCAGTACGTTCGCTCCGCATCATTGCTCACATTTGTCGGCTGAGCGTGCTGCACGCCATCGACTTCGAAAATGAAGCGATGTTCGAGACAAACGAAATCCACGACATACGGTCCGATCGGGTGCTGCCGTCGGAACCGCAGCCCGGCGACGCGCCGCTTGCGAAGCTCAGACCAGAGAATGCGCTCTTCCTCGGTCGGCTTCGAGCGCAGACGCCGCGCGACCTCTTTCGACACAACGGTTCTCCAACGGCCTAGCCAGGGACAGTACGAGACTTGGCAACCAGCTGCATGCAAAAATAACTCGGAGCTCCCAATGACCACCGCAACTGCACTTCCTGGCGCTGTCGATTATTCGACGAAGATACCCAACAACGTCGGGCTAGTCGACGATCAGCGGGTGCTGAAGGCGCTCGAACAATGGCATCCGGGCTACATCGATTGGTGGATGGCGCAAGGTCCCGATGGCTTCCAGACGTCGGACGTCTATCTGCGGACGGCAATCTCGATCGACCCGAAAGGCTGGGCCAAGTTTGACTATGTGAAAATGCCGGAATACCGCTGGGGTATTCTGCTGGCACCGCAGGATGGCGAGCGGCAGGTGAATTTCGGCGCGCACAAGGGCGAAAAAGCCTGGCAGGAAGTGCCGGGGGAATATCGGGCGATGCTGCGTAAACTGGTCGTCGTGCAAGGCGACACCGAGCCCGCCTCCGTTGAGCAACAGCGCCACCTCGGCACGACCGCACCATCGCTGTACGACATGCGCAATCTGTTCCAGGTCAACGTCGAAGAAGGCCGCCACCTGTGGGCGATGGTCTATTTGCTGCACAAATACTTCGGCAAAGACGGCCGTGAGGAAGCGGACGGCCTGCTGCAACGCCGTTCGGGTGATGTCGACAAGCCGCGCATGCTTGGCGCGTTCAACGAGGTCACGCCCGATTGGCTGTCGTTTTTCATGTTCACGTTCTTCACGGACCGTGACGGCAAGATGCAACTCGAGTCGCTGGCTCAATCGGGCTTCGATCCGCTGTCGCGCACGTGTCGCTTCATGTTGACCGAAGAAGCCCAC
>JANNUW010000055.1:0-3933 GCA_031414095.1 Hyphomicrobium sp.
TGGCCGTGGCGGCTTCTTTGCCCGCGATAGCAGCAATCAAGGCCTGAGACCGGGCTTCCATTTCAAGTAGCCACTTGGCGCGATAGGCGGACACCTTGGGAGGCGAAGCGGGAGCAGCCGCGGCCTCGGCGGAACCGATCAGGCTTGAACCGCGCTTTTCCGATACCACTGTACGGCCGGACGCATCGGCAACTTGATCGCCGGCTGGAACCGTAGCGGCGGCCGTTGCGCCGATCTTGTCAATGTTATCGAACGCGGTGGTGGTGAAAAGCGTCTGATGCACAAACGACTTCACGGGTACATCGTCGCGTGTGACGATCACGCGGGCACCGGTCTTTGTCAGATTATAAAGACGCTGCGAAAACCCGTGCGGCAGGCGAATGCAGCCGTGCGAGGCTGGATAGCCAGGCAGAACGCCGGCGTGCATGGCGACCCCCGACCACGTGATGCGCTGCATGTTGGGCATGGGCGCCGAATCGTACAGGTTAGAATAATGGATCTTTTGTTTTTCGAGGATCGAGAAGACGCCCAGCGGGGTCGGATTGCCGACCCGGCCCGACGAGATCGGCGATGTGGCCACGACACCCGACGCGTCGTAAACCGTAACGCGCTGGAGCTTCAGCGAAACAACGAGAACGAGTGGTCCCTCGACTGGCTTTTCTGCGACGGCAACCTCTGTTTTAGGGATTTTGCCGGAGGGGTCCGCTGGACGCTTGTTGGCGCGTGCCTTCTGAGCTTTCGGCTTCTTGTTTCCCGCCTTCCACCACTGCTGGCTGTAACCATAGTCGTAATAACCGTAGCTCTGCCCTTGCGCCGCGCCACTTGACAGGCTTGCGCTCACCGGCACCAACACGGCGGCCGCGAGAAGGCGTCCAACACGGCCAAGGTTCAGCTTTGTGGAAGATCGGGCTACGCAGAACACTTTGGCCTCGCCAGTGATAAGACGTTAACGGAAAAACCAGTCCAATTTCACGTCATAATTTTCTGTGTTGATCGTATCAGACAGATAAAGCGCTTTGCAACGGCAAGCGTTGCCCGTTCACGAACGAGGAAAGAAGGTGTGGCGCGATATCAACGAAATGGGCTAGCTAACGTCCTCGAACGGCTCATTAAGGTGCGGATCGGAAGGTCTGTGCAACCTGCTCAATCGACTACGAAAGCAATTTAAAAAAGTATGTCCGTCCACGCCCCGCAAAAACGTTTAATGGCGCCCCACGTCGCGGCTATGAAGGGTGTACGCCCGATCGTTGCGCTGACGTCCTATCACGCGCATACCGCCGCCATTGCCGACGCCTACTGTGACGTTCTGCTGGTCGGCGACAGTCTCGGCATGGTGATGCACGGCTTCGAGACCACATTGCCGGTGCCACTCGACCTTATGATCATGCACGGACGCGCCGTCGTGCGCGGTTCGAAACAGTCGTTGATCGTCGTCGATATGCCTTTTGGAACCTACGAGGAAAGCCCTGCTGTCGCCTTTCGCAACGCTGCGCGCGTGATGAAGGAAACCGATTGCGGAGCCATCAAGCTCGAAGGCGGCCGGCGCATGGCAGAGACCATCCGTTTTCTGGTGGATCGGGGGATCCCGGTCATGGCTCATATCGGACTGACGCCGCAAACGGTCAAAGTTCTCGGTGGCTTCAAGACGCAAGGCACCACGCAGCGGGAATGGGCGGCCATCGAAGAAGATGCGCGTCTGGTGGCTGAAGCTGGTGCGTTTTCCGTCGTGCTCGAGGCTGTCGCGGGTCCGCTGGCCGAACGCATCACCGCGGCCCTGCCCGTACCGACAATCGGCATCGGCGCATCGGCCGCCTGCGACGGCCAGATCCTGGTCATGGAGGATATGCTCGGATTGTCGCGGCGGGTGCCTAGGTTCGTCAAGGAGTTCGGCGAAATCGGCGCGGCGATTGAAAAGGCGATCCGTTCCTACTCGGAGGACGTGCGCAGCAAGTCTTTCCCGGGGCCAGAACACGCCTACGCGATGAAGACGGCCGATGCCTCGGGCGCGCCAGGACTGCAAGCCACGGGCAAGCCAGCAAAAAAAGGCCGCCTGACGCCGTAAACGAGAGCCTTCGCCGGTTCTGTCGCGTTTTGAGCACATGGCGTGTGATCACGGCGTTTGCCTAAACCTGCGGCCGCCGGTATCACTCGGGGCGACTACGAGACTGCCACGGCGGTTTTGGTCGAGTTTTGAGCAAGTGTGAAGGGCGAGCTGCCGGATGGTTGATAAGAACGATAGTCTGTTGCGCGAAGTCGACGAGGAACTTCGCCGCGAGCGGATGGAGAAGCTGTGGGATAAGTACGGCATTTACGCCATCGGATTGGCGGCGCTGTTGCTGGCTGGTGTGGGCGGCTACAAATTCCTCGATGCGCGCGGTCGCGCGGCAGCTGAGGCCGGAGGCGCTCAGTTCGAGCAGGCCCTATCACTTGCGGCTGCCGGCAAAGCCGACGAGGCGAAGGTGGCACTGGATGCCATCGCCAACAGCGATAATCGTGGTTACGCGGCACTCGCCGAACTCAATTTGGCGGCGGCCTCGGTGAAGGCTGGTAAACCCGCCGATGCCCTTGCGGCGTTCGAAAAACTGGCAGCAAAGCCCGGCATCGACCCGTTATTCACAGGTTTTGCACAATTGCAGGCCACAGCCCTGCGCCTGGGCGAGGCAGACTTTACCGAGATCAAGAATCGGCTCACGCCTTTGATGGCGGAGGGCAGCGCCTGGAAAGTGGCCGCCACAGAAATGCTTGGAACGGCCGCTATCAAGGCTGGAAATACGGAAGAAGCGCGCGCCGCACTGGCGCCGTTGCTCGCCAGTCCGAAACTGTCGCGAACGGCTGTTGAACGTGTGAAAACGCTTTTGTCAGTGGTGGCAGCGATGGAAACGGGTCGGCAGCCAGCGCTCGCGCCGGCCGCGGCCAGTGCTCCGGCGCCGGCCGCGGCCGTACCGGCGGCGGCAGGTACCAAGCAGGCGCCGGCGGCGAAGTCGAATTCGGGTGGGACGACTGCAGACACGAAACCTGCAGATAAGAAGTAAAGCGGCGCTCATTTCGAGAGGCCGCATCGGGAGGCAAAATGACGGCCCCAACTGTCCGGCTGAAACTCCTGGCCGCGCTCGCCTTGAGCGTATTTGCCATGGGCGGGTGCTCGGATAGTTTGCCGAGCTTGCCCAAGATGGGAGACCTCAATCCTTTCAAGGAGAAGATCCCCCCGCTCCCGGGCAAGCGCATCGCCGTCATGCCCGACAAAGAAAAAGTTCCCGGCGAACTCGCCGACGCCACCCAGCCGATCGCTCTGCCGCCCGAGCGCGCCAACGATAACTGGAGCCAGCCGGGTGGAGATGCGAACAACGCGCCGGGCAACTTGAGCCTGAGCGGCAGCGTCCATCAAACCTGGACGGCCGATGCGGGCCAAGGCACGAGCAAGAGCGGCCGCGTGTCGGCCAGTCCGATCGTTGTCGACGGCCGCGTTTATGCGCTCGACGCCGCCGGAACCGTCAGCGCCTTTTCGCTCTCGGGTGGCTCGGCAATTTGGCGCGCGTCGCTTCAGCCCACCATCGACAACAGTAAAAAGGTTGCCTTCAACGCCTCCAATTTGTTCTCGCTCGGCGGCAGTGATGGCGGCGGCTACGGCGGCGGCATGGCGGCCGACGGCGGCCGGATCTTCGCCGCCAGCGGTTTCGGCGTCGTGGTCGCGCTCGATCCGTCGTCAGGCAAGCGGCTGTGGGAACACAACGTCGGTGCGCCGGTGCGGGCCTCGCCGACGGCCAGCGGCGACCGTGTGTTCGTTGTCACGACCGAAGGCCGGATCATTTGCTTGGCAGCCGCAGACGGTACCGAGCTGTGGTCAGCACGAGGCCTGCCGCAGCAAGCGAGCCTGACACTCAACGCCAGCCCCGCTGTCGATGGTGACTATGTTGTCGCGCCGTTCCCGTCGGG
>JANNUW010000056.1:0-4653 GCA_031414095.1 Hyphomicrobium sp.
AGCGGGTCGATATCCGAAGGCTCATGCAAGTAGGTCTCCCAGTTCGCGAGCTTTTTGCGAATTGTTTGCTCACCCACTGGTGGCGTGTAGATCACTTTGTTAGTGTTCTTGTTTGTGATAGTTGTGCCAGGGATGCGGCGAATATCGATGTCCACGTCCTTGATTGTTCTGCAGAGATTGATGGCCGTATTGGTGCTGATCGGCCGTTCGCCAATCTTTCTAAACCCCTCCCAGATCGCCTGCTGATAGCGGAGCGCTTCCTTCGTTGAAGCGTCGGTCGGCTCATTTTCGATGAACGCGCCGCGAAACAGCTGGTCGTTCGTGGTGACGATGTTCTCGATTTCGGAACTGGCTTTTGCCTCGAGTAGGGAGATGGACGGCAGCAGCAGGGCAGGGTTTGGAAGCTGCTTGGCCTCGGCGTTGAGGCGCGCGAGGGCTTTGTTAGCTTCATTGCAGACCTTAAGAACTCTCTTAGTCTCGATATCCGCTTGGGGCGGAAGATCGGGGAGATTATTGTAGGGTTTGGTGGGATCGAACGACATATTCAACATATGTCGATAACCGCGCGGTTTGTCGACACGTAACGTCAAATGTGTCGAAAAAAGTCGCTCTAATCGACATGTTCTAGACGATCGGTCGACGCTGCCGAGAGGTGAGGCTTCCGCCCGGCAATTGGTTGGAGGCCCTGAAAGGCGCGGATGTGCTTCCGTTTGAATGACGGAGCTGATGATGTCGAAATTAATTGACTATCATCAGGGGGCTTGGAGACATTGCCTATCACTGAAAAACTAGCCCCGATTTCTCCAGGTGAAATCCTGCTCGAAGAGTTTATGCGCCCGCAATAAAATGGCGCAGCTGAGCCGCGCCATTTCTTAATGGGGTAAAGTCAAACCTTAGCGGACGTAGAACTTCTTGACGTCGGCCAGTGTGACCATGAGCTGGATGGAGCGGCCGTTGAGTTCGGCCTTATCCGTGGGAATGAAGATCTCCCCACCTTTGGCTCCCAACACCGCCGTCGGCTTGACTATGAAGGCGAGCATCTTTTGGTTCTCGCCAGGTCCGACCGACAATACCTGTCCGACCGTCTGCCCATCAGCCGAAATTACGGGGAGTCCAATGACGGATTGATTGTGCGGCGTCATGGCGGGAGTAGCAGTCGTATTAGGCGCCTGAGGGTTGGCGGACGGTGCGGCCGCTGGCGTGTTGGGTGCATTGGGCGCGGGCGCGTTGTTCTGCGCGAAGGCGGTGGCAGCAGCGAATGCACCGGTTCCTGCCAGTACAACCGCGCGCAGCGTGGAAACTCGAGAAATGCGATATGTCATTGCTATCTCCATGTTGACGCGCCGGAGTTTGATGGCGCGTTGACCGGAGAATTAGGTGACACGTTTGGAAATGCCAGAGGTGGAAACCAAAACTGCGCGCCGGGCGAGATCACATGTGTGTCAGAGTGCGTGAGCACCGGAACTCCGGAGCACCAGGGCCCAAATACATTCTTCACCGGTTGAGCGCGACGACCAGCGACTTCGGGTTGCCGCCGTTTTCAGAGATGTAGTTCTGAAACAGCGTGTTCAGAAATGACGTCATCTCGAAGCCGATGATTTCAGCATCGCGCACCTTGTAGACGCTGCCGCGGCGCACGAGCCGCCAGCGCACATCATAGGTGGAGCCGTCGCGCAGCGTCACGCGGCTATCGACCATGGCCCCGTTGGCGCTCTCGGTCGACTGACCGACCATAATGGCTTTGGCAACCGGGTACTTTGGCGCCTCTTTAGCGGCGTAGCGTGCAATCCAGTTGACCATGCCGTTGAAGTAGGCCGGCCTGTCGGATTTGGACAAACTGGGTGCATATGAGCCTAGCGCTGAAAGGCCGATCGAGGGAACATCGGCGTTGGAACGGATCGCGGTTGCAAACGCTGTCGCCGACCCTGGACCACTGCGCGAGGCCGCGATCAGCTCGTTGGCAACGCGCTGCATATAGCCGGCTGGTGTTTCCGCCCGGGCATTTTGCGCTCCCAGCAGACACAAAACGGCGATCGTGAGGAAGCCGAGCGGCCAGTTTTTCTTCTTTGCACCGATTGCCGGCTCAACACGTGTCCGCATAAAAAACTCCAGGCTAAAAACGAAGGCGACTGAAAACGAGGCGCGCGGCCCGTGCGAGCCCGATGCCGGCATTCTTTGCCGTGAAATTGCGCCGATCCCGGGGCGCCGGTTTGAGTACTTTCACCACGGTCTGGGGTCTGCGTCAAAGGGAGCGGCGATCAAGTCACCGAACCGGCGACTATGCCCGGACGCGCAAAACGCGGCCAACTCATTGCCGGCAGGTGGAATTTATAGAGTTCCTTGGACGGGATTTCAGGGCATAAAAGGAGGGCGCAGGTGGCGTCGATTTGCGCTTGTGAGAACCGTCCGCCGATGGCGACCAGCACGGATTTGGCGCGGTCAGGATGCACCAGGACCAACTCATGGCGCACGCCAGACAGTGAGGTGCGGACATGGTGGGCAAGACCACTGTAGTCCCCGATGGGGGCTTCCCATTTGCGGCTGCTGAGGAGGCCGCTGTCGGTGACGACGACGCGATCGGGTTCAATGACGAGGAGCCGCATACTGGCGACCGAGTTGGCCAGGCGCTTGAGAGGCCAAGCAAAGAGAAGTGACCAGAACGCTAAGCCCAGCGCCAGTTGAACGGCAGCTCCGGGTCGCGCCAATAGAGCGCTGCGGAAGGCTTCATTGGTCGCCAGTTTCTGAGCCATCAGCAGGAACGGCACCAGAAGCGCGATTGCGGACGGCAGCATAATTGCAAGTTTCAGGATTGACGCGCTTTGCGAGGGCGTTTGGAGACTGCGGGCAGGCAGTTCAACCGGAAGTCTGGCCGGAAACACCGTCTCCACGCTCGCAAGTCGCATCTCAAACTATCCTATGAAAGCCGGCACCAAAACGGGAAGCTCGACGATAGCGTCATGTGCTTAGCAAGCGGTTAAACGGTGGCTCATAGTTGGCTCGCGGGGTAGATCATCTGCAATTTTGCAAGAAGCGCTTGACACATAAACATATCTTTATATGTTCTGGGAATGTCCGGTGTGAACCCAACATTGAATGCCGTCGATCTTGTTGCCGCCCTCAAGGCCGCGGCCGAGCCGACGCGCTTGCGCATCCTGATGCTGCTGTCGCAGGGCGAGCTCAGCGTGAAAGACCTGACGGTCGTCCTGGGCCAAAGCCAGCCACGCATCAGCCGCCATCTGAAGCTGCTTGCCGAAGCCGGCTTAATCGAGCGCTTCCGTGACGGCAGCTGGGCCTATTTTCACGTCTCCGAGCGCTCGCAGGGCGGCAAGCTCGCCCGCAGTCTCCTGGCGGCCGTCGACACGCAAGACGCGGCCGTCGCGCGCGACGTGTTCCGCGCGGAAGCCCTGAAACGAGACCGCGCCGAGGCGGCACAGGATTACTTCCGCAAGCACGCAAAAGAGTGGGATCGCATCCGGGCTTTGTATGTCGCCGAGGGCGACGTCGAGACCGCCATGCTGGACGCGATGGGGCCCGGCCCCTTTAAACTGTTCCTCGATCTTGGCACCGGCACCGGCCGCATGCTCGAACTGTTCGCTGGCCGATACGCGCGGGGGCTGGGTCTCGATGTCAACCAGTCGATGCTGGCCTATGCACGCAACAAGCTATCTGCCGCTGGCCTCGAGGCCGCGCAAGTGCGCCATGGGGATCTCTACGCGCTTGCCTTGCAGGACAACAGCGTCGATGCCATCGTCATGCATCAGGTGCTACATTATCTGACCGAGCCGGCGCATGCAGTGCGCGAGGCGGCACGCGTCCTGATGCCGGGCGGGCGCATGTTGATTGTCGATTTTGCGCCCCACGACGTCGAATCCTTGCGCGAGGCGCAGGCCCATACCCGGCTTGGAATTTCGAACGAGCAGATGTCTCAATGGTTTGTGGATGCGGGTCTCAAGACCGTGCTGCACCGGGATCTGCAACCTTTAATCGCCAATAGGGCACAAAAACTGACGGTGTCTCTCTGGATAGGCGAGCAACCTGGCCAACAACCGCACAAGGCGCACGTCGCCGGCCGGCCGGAGCGCCTAGAATTTGAAAGGACGCGATAATGGAACGAAAAAGCCGGCTGCTTGGGTCGGGCGATATCTCGGTCTCGTTTGAGTTTTTTCCGCCCAAGACGGCCAAGATGGAAGAGACGCTGTGGCAGTCGATCGAGCGCTTAGCGCCGCTGCGCCCAGAGTTCGTATCGGTCACGTACGGTGCGGGCGGGTCGACGCGCGAGCGCACCCACAATACCGTCGCGCGCATCGTGCGCGAGACAGGTTTGAAACCCGCAGCGCACCTGACGTGCGTCAATGCAACCAAAGCCGAAGTCGACGACGTCGCGCGGGCCTATTGGGCAGCGGGTGTGCGCCACATCGTGGCCTTGCGCGGCGATCCAGCCGAGGGGCCTGGCACCGCATATCGGCCCCATCCCGGCGGTTATGCGAACGCGGCCGAACTGGTGGCGGGGCTCAAGAAAATCGCGGCCTTCGAAATTTCGGTTGCCGGCTATCCGGAAAAGCATCCCGAAAGCGTCAGTGCCAGCGGCGACATCGACAACCTGAAAGCCAAGGTCGACGCGGGTGCCGATCGCGTCATCACCCAATTCGGGTT
>JANNUW010000057.1:0-6154 GCA_031414095.1 Hyphomicrobium sp.
CAAAGTCGCGGCGGCCGGCGGGAACACCGTCACCAGCACAAGACCAACGAAAAAACCGAGCACTGGCCAGAAAATTTGCAGGACAGAGTATGTGATCGTGTCGTGCTCGGCCCTCGCCCGGTCGCTCAGATGCGTGGCGAGCCCACGGCTCAAGGTGTACGCAACAGCGGTTCCAAACAGTGCCGGCGTCCAGGCCGCGTCAATGACGAACGTCATCACCCAGACGATCGCGATTGAGACCGTCGAGGCGGCGATGAGAGCTGCGGTTTCGGTGTCTAGAAATCGCTGCCGTGACGGCGCTTCGGCTGCCGCATCGTGGTAGCGCACCGTGTAGAGGCTGAACCACGAGGTCGTGGCGACGAAAATCAGCTCCTGGGCGGCGGTCAAGAGAGCAAACACACCCATTTCCGCCGGCGGCAGAAAATGCGTCCAGGCGACCATGGAGATCAGCTGAAAAACGGGCCCGAGCACCTGGGCCGGCAGGTAGAGAAGTGTTTGCCGGTACAACATCGGGCTGCGGGTCGTTCCTGTTCGGGTCCAGGCTGTGTGAAAACGCGGCATCGCATTCCGGAACTGCGACTGACCAACAGTGACCGACACCAACGCGTCAATTTCAGAGTATTTTTGCTGTTCTGCGTCTAAAGTCAACCTCTGTGCAACGTGGGACGACCACCGGTACCGCCACCGAGCCACGGTCTGCGCCTCACGCCCGCTTCGCGGCCAGCAGCGGCTTGACGCCGATGATATTCAACACGCGTGTGAGATTGTAGCCGAGCACGTTTAACGCCATTTCTGTTGACCGCGAGAAATTGACGTGCCGGCCTTTACCTTCGACATCAACAATGCTGTCGCTTGCGCAACATCTGTGAGACCCGCGCGCATTGGGGGAGGCGGTTTGCTGGCCGCGGACTTTGCCGTTCCACCGGCGGGTTTCGGGTTAGGTGCAGCCTCTTCCTTTTCCTTGGCCACCAAGCACTGACCAAGCACGCGAATCGCGCAGGCTGGCGGATCGCGTTTGACGGCGTTGGCCGTGTCGTCCGCTTCCGATTTTAGAGTGTCTCTCTCATCTGCGTCGCGCGCATCCGAAGTATCAGCAGGCTCCCCTATTTCTTCAGACTCATGAGATTTATTGCTCGACGCCGCCGCGGCCTGCTTTCGATCGGGTGGGGTAGGCTCTGAACCGGCCGCGTTGGAATCGGTCGTCACGGCCGTCCAGCCATTGTGCCGAGGTTGAACTTGCCGCATTGATGCTCCTGGTGGCAGGTCGCGCAGGCCAGACCAGCGGCCGCCATGCTTTGGGCTGGAAAAGCGATGCTCTGCGCGCGGGTCGATAGCGGTTGCGATGTGCTGGCTGCGATTTCGCCAGCTGTTGGGTGCTGCGCTTCACTGATGTCGCTGCTTACGAAGAGGCATCGGCAACAGTCCCACACTCCTTCGAGAGCGAAAAGAAGGTCAACGCCTCTGTACGGAACCCGACCAAACCAAAAGTGCGCTAGATTAGTGCCGGCTGAGCGCTTACCATTACATACTTACCCGTTGGTCGCAGGCACTGCGATAACATCAAGTTCGGCCCTGCGAACTGGCACTTCCAGCACCTCGCACTTGCCCGGCAAATGGGCGTCCGCTTGTGACATAGGTGACTAAAAGCCGTCGATGGCAGATTCTTCGAATGAAAATCAGGTGACACAAACTGGCGCCGGCCCGCACCGCACAGATGTGTTCGCTGAACGAGGAGGTTCCGACCGTCTCAAAGGCCATGTGAGCGAATTTTCCGCTCCGGCTTTCGAGCGACTCGCGCAATCGAACCGGCGGCTAAAATTGCTGACTCAATTGGCGAACAACCTCATCCTCGGCGACAAGCCCCGCGAACAACTCAATGCTGCTTTCGACGGCGTAGCGAAAGAACTCGGCGCAAGTTTCTATTTCAACTACCGCACGGATGAAGCTCGCCCTGACACCCTTTTTCTGGAATCGTCGCGCGGTCCAGCTCCCGATCAGCTCCATCCTCTCAGTCAGATCGCGTTCGGACAGCATTTGTGCGGGCAGGTCGCGCAGAGCCGCCGTCCGTTGATCGTCGAAGACCTTCAATCGCTCACCGATGACGCGACAGCCGAGGCGCGGGCGATGGGGGTTAAGGCCTACGCCGGGGTGCCGCTCATGGCGCACGGGCATTTGTATGGGACACTCTGCATCGGCTCGACCGATACCCCTCGTTTTTCGTCTTTCGATATCGCGTTCCTGACCACTCTTGCCGATCAGTATGCAGCCATGCTGGACCGGACCCGGTTGCTGACGAACTTACGCGATCACGACCGGGGGATGGTGATAGAAGTCGCAAACCGTAAGCGGGCTGAAGAAAAATTAATTGAAACCTCGGCTATGTTCTCGGCCCTCGTCGATCAAGCCCCAATGGGTATATACGTCGTAGACGGCGAATTCTGCCTGCAGCAAATCAACGCCGTTGCGCTGCCGGTCTTCAAGTCGGCACAACCGTTGATGGGCCGCGACTTCTCAGCCATTATCGAGATTATCTGGGGAAGAGAACTCGGCAAGAAAATCGAGAGAATATTCCGGCACACGCTGGACACGGGCGAGGCCTACATCTCGCCCCCGTTCTCCGAATATCGCCAGGATATCGGCGTCGAACAATCCTATGATTGGCAGATCCAGCGCATGACCCTGTCTGACGGATCAAAGGGCGTGATCTGTTATTTCAACGATGTGACCCACCGCAATCGCATCGAGCTGAAACTCATCGACAGCCAAGCACGCCTTCGTCACGCCGCAGAGGCAGCAAGTTTGACTTACGTCGAAGTCGATTTCGTTGCCGATCGGCTGCACACGGCTGAGAACTTCAAAGCTGTTATGGGATATGCGTCCCCACCTAACGAGACAGCTAATGCCACGGTTGGTTCGAAGCTTCTCCTCGACCATGTGGCGCCCCAGGATCGCCAGCGCGTCGAGACGGCACTCCAGGACTTCCTCGCCGGAAGTTCGATGGGCAAGATTGAGTATTGTGTGCACGGCGACGATCTGATCAAGCGAACGATCGAGAGCGTGTGGTCCTCAGATCTCGATGCGAACGGCAAACCAATACGGGCCTTTGCCACTAACGTCGACATCTCCGATCGCAAGCAGACCGAACAGAAGATGCGCGTGTCCGAAATTCGCTACCGCCGCCTCTTCGAAGCGGCGCAAGATGGCGTGCTGCTGTTAGACCCAGAAACCTCCAAAATTACCGATGCAAATCCGTTTATGACCAAGCTGCTTGGCTATTCGCACGGCGAGTTGGTGGGCAAGCAACTTTTCGAAATAGGTATGCTCAAAGACGAATCAGCAAGCCGGGTCATGTTCGAGAAACTAAAGACCGACCGCCAAGTCCGCTACGATGATTTGCCGCTGAAAAGCCGTGGGGGGCTGCATCAGGACGTTGAAGTGGTGGCCAACCTTTACGACGAGAACGGTCAGGACGTCATTCAATGCAACATACGTGAAATCACCGCCCGCAAACAGGCCGAGGCGCATACCAACTTGCTCATGAGCGAGGTCATCCATCGCTCGAAGAACATGTTGGGCGTCGTGCAAGCTGTTGCCCGGCAAACCGCACGGGGAGGCGATCCAGCGACCTTTATCGCGCGATTGTCGGATCGCATCAATGGGCTGGCCGTTATTTCAGATCTGCTCGTCTTGAATGACTGGAAAGGGATCGAAGTGCCCGCCCTGGTCCGTGGGCAGCTCGCCCATTTTCAGGACCTTATCGGATCGCGGATCCTCTTGACGGGCAAAGAGGTTAGGTTGACCCCGGCCGCTGCGCAAGGAATTGGAATGGCGTTGCACGAACTGGGCACAAACGCCGCCAAATATGGGGCACTGTCAAGCGGCGACGGACGCGTACACATCGATTGGCACGTTACGACCGGCGAAAGTCCTGAGTTTGTTATCTCGTGGCTGGAGGACGGCGGCCCCCCGGTTTCGGCACCGGCGCGCACCGGCTTCGGTCAAATGGTTATCGGCCGGATGGCCGAGGCGTCCGTAAACGGGGCAGCTGATATTGAATACCGCGAATCAGGCCTGTGCTGGACCTTGAGATCACCAATTGAAAACACCCTAGAAATGGCGACGGCGTTTCGCAACCAACGCGCATACTGACGCCGCGGAGCTTGCCGCAGCGAATTTCAGCGTTCAATTCCATTTTTGCCCGCAAACCGTTGCCGGGATGGAGCAGCCATCGCCAAATGCAGGGCCCTCTCGGGAGTTAGCCTTGCTAGGCTGGCGAATCCGTAGAAACTCCGAATCGAGCCTGGCGGGTTGCGGCACTCCCAAGGCAGTTGCCGGAAAGCCACGCCTTGGTGCGGAGCCGCGTGGCGTCATTGAACTGTCACACAGCTGTAATCGTACCGTCGTTGAGTGTGAATAACTAACGGATGTCTTAAGAATTTGTGCAGGGGGTTAGAAATGACGATCAGTAAGGTTCGCGCCAAGAGTATGACACTTCGTGGCGTGTTAGGTTCAGCGGCGCTGTTGGCCGGCACTGCGGCACTCTTCATGGCACCGGCAGCGGCTGCTGATTTGGGCGGCAACTGCTGCGCGGATCTCGAAGAGCGGATCGCGGAGCTGGAAGCCACGACGGCGCGCAAGGGCAACCGCAAGGTCAACCTGACGGTCTACGGGCAAGTCAACGAGGCCGTACTGTTCTGGGATGACGGCGTCGAGAACAACGCCACAATCGCGACCAACGACAATTCGCGCACCCGTTTTGGCTTCAAAGGCGATGCCAAGATCAATGCTGACTGGAAAGCCGGCTACGTCCTCGAAATCGGCATTCGCGGGAATAACTCGAAGCGTTTCAATCAGAACGCAAATCAGGCCTCGAACCCCGATGATACGGGCCTCGACGTCCGTCACAGCCGCTGGTTCGTCGCCAGCAAGACCTTTGGTACATTGAGCGTTGGCACCACGCCGACCGCAATGGAAAGCGTAACGGAAATCAATCAGGCTCACACTAAAGATATCGCCAAATATTCCGACGTCGAAGACAGCGGCCTCGGCTTGCTGTTGCGCGGCAAGGGTGGCGATCTGAGCGCCGTTCAGTGGCGCCGTCTGATCAAGCACACGGGCGACCAGCCCGGTGAAGGCGAACGCCGTAACGGAGTCTGGTATCAGTCGCCGGAACTCGCAGGCTTCAGCTTCGAAGCTGGCGCTGGCGCTGACGACCATTGGGACGTCGGTCTTCGCTATAAGGGCGAATTGGCTGGCTTCAAGATTGCTGCTGGCGGCGCATACGGTGAAAACTCGGACGAAAACGCTGACGGCGCGTTTTTCGAATGCGTAAGCACCAGCCCCAACAACGTTCTTCCCGGCGACAGCGCGGCTAAGTGCCAACAGTTTGGCGGCTCGATCAGCGTCATGCACTCGGATACTGGCATTTACTTTAATCTCGCAGGCGGCGCGCATCATGATGACAACGTGCTGAACGATAGCGATATCGTCGGCACAGGTGCCGACGACACGTCGAAGTTCTGGGCCGTTGAAGTGGGCATCGAAAAGAAGTTCATGGAACTGGGCAAGACCACGTTCTTTGGTCAGTACTACGACCTCGACGGCGGCGCGAGCGCACGCATCACGGTCGCCGGCGACGATGCCATCAACCCCGGCATCGGCGACGCAAACTTCTTTAGCACAAGCCTGCAAGTCGTCGGCGGCGGTGTGGTCCAGGAACTGGAAGGCGCAGCGACCAACCTGTACCTCTACTACCGTCACGTTGAAGGCGATGTGACCCTTGTCAACGACGGCATCGTGTCAACCGCATTGCCCTTCGAAGATCTCGACGTCGTCGTCGGCGGGGCTATCATCAAGTTCTAAGAACCTCTCCCGGGCTTGCGAATTTGAACGACCTCGACCACAGCCCAAGAAACCGTCCCGCAAGGGGCGGTTTTTTTTGCTTGGCGCATGGCGACTCTTTGCTTGGCGCGTCCCGACTCCCGGTCCGGGAGCCGGCCGGGACGCGCGGCCGACGCCCTCGCTCAGGCCACATCTCGTCGCGAGCGCCGGCCGGCTCCCCACAGGGGAGTCGGCGCGAGCAAAGCAAGAGAGCAACGCGCGAAATTTTTCGCGCTGAACGGGTGTTCGTGGCGAACTTCGCCCTCATCTGGCG
>JANNUW010000058.1:0-7767 GCA_031414095.1 Hyphomicrobium sp.
AGATGATGGAACCCTTGATCGATGTGGTTAGGGCAGAGCTCGCGCGCGTCGCCGCCGACGGCGTGCTGCCGTCGGAAGTTGGCCGCTCCAGGGCCCAATTGAAAGCAGGTCTATTGATGAGCCTCGAGTCGTCGTCGTCGATCGCAGAAACTATGGCGCGCCAAATTCTCGTACACGGACGCACGCTGCCGAGCGAAGAGCTGGTCGCCAAAGTCGAAGCCGTGACTGACGAACAGTTGCGCACTTTTGCTGCCCGTCTCGTCACCGCCGTTCCATCTGTCGCCGTCGCCGGGGCCGGCCATCGGTCGCGTGAATTCGCAGAGCGCGCCGGCCGCTCGCAAACCCATTAGAGCGGAGAGAGCGCGCCCGACCATGGTGTTCTTGCGAACAGCTCCGGCCTTTGAAACCGCTCAACCGATCACGGGCCATGGGCTGCTGCTCCGCGCGCCGCAAAATCACGACTATCTAGCCTG
This sequence comes from Hyphomicrobium sp., assembly GCA_031414095.1. Lineage (GTDB taxonomy): Bacteria > Pseudomonadota > Alphaproteobacteria > Rhizobiales > Hyphomicrobiaceae > JANNFX01. The sequence continues at coordinate 474 of JANNUW010000058.1, forward strand.
GGCGGAGCTGCGCGCAGCGAGCCGCGAGCATCTTATTGCGTGGGAACCGCTGTGGCCGCGCGATGATCTGACAAAATCGTCGTACCGGCGCCGTTTGCGGCACTATTCCCGCGAAGCGCGCGACGATCACGGCTACGCTTTTTTTGTCTTCGAGCTGGCCACCGGCCGCTTGGTTGGCGGTGTCACACTGTCGAATGTCCGGCGCGGCGTCACGCAATCGGCGACGCTGGGCTATTGGATGGGTGCGCCGTTCGCGCGACGTGGCATCATGACCAATGCCGTCGGCTGTCTCATCCCGTTCGTCTTTCAAGAATTGCGCTTACACCGGCTTGAGGCCGCAACGCAGCCGACCAACCCCGGATCGATCCGCGTTCTGGAGAAAAACGGATTCACCCGCGAGGGCTATGCGCGGCGTTACCTGAAAATCAACGGCGTCTGGCAGGATCATGCGCTGTTCGCGCTGCTGGCCGACGACGTCGCGCAGGCGAGGCTGAACTCATGATGGCCCGCGCGCGGCAGTCCCAGCTCAGCTTTAAGCGCACAGCCCGTCGGTCGCGCGAAATCTTGCGTTGCTGGCTGCTTTGCACGCTGGCAATCTCGATCACGCTGGCCGCGTCGATGCCATCGCCGGCATCTGCACTGGAGCCGATTGTCGTCTCGCCCGATCAGGACCGCGTCGAGATCACGAGCCTTGGCGAGTTGTATGAGGGGCGCGGCGACAGCCTGCAGATCGACACGGCGGCGGGAACCGACGGTGCCGTCGGGCGCATGTCGGTGCGTGCCACGCTCGCGTCCACCAACCCCAACTGGATCGTGTTCGCGCTCACCAATCCCACCGACAAAGCAATCGAACGCTGGGTCACGGCCGATCGCTACACCATCACGGGCTCAGGCGCCATCTGGCCCGACCTTGACGCGCGCCGAATCGAGGCCATCACGCCGTCGATCGGTTTTGTGCCCGAACGCGTCAAGAGCGAGCGCGCCGACGTTTTCCGCATCACACTCGAACCCGGCCAGACCATCACCTACGTCGGCGAACTTTCATCGGAGCGTTTTGCGCGCATCTATTTATGGAAACCGCTCGACTACGAATTGAAGACCCGCGACAAGCTCGTATTCAACGGCGTACTGCTCGGCCTGACCGGACTGCTCGCCGTTTTTTTGACTGCCATTTTTGCAGCCAATCATAAGCTCGTGTTTCCAGCTTCGGCGTTGGTGGCGTGGTGCGCGCTTGGGCTTTTGTGTGTGGACTTTGGCTTTTTCCATAAGCTGTTCCAGCTAAAGCCCGAAGACAACGCGGTCTACCGGGCAGCAGCGGAAGCGGCGCTCGCGGCCAGTCTCGTCATATTCTTGTACATCTTCCTGCGGCTGGCGCTCTGGCACGGTCTCATCCGCATGCTGGTGACCGTGTGGATGCTGGCCCAGCTGGCGCTCATCGCGGTTGCGGTCATCGACCCGAGACTAGCGGCGACATTCGCGCGGGTTTCCTTTGTGGCGCTCGGCGTCATCGGCTCGGCGCTCGTTTTGTTTTTGGCGGCGCGCGGGCAGGATCGCGCCTTGTCACTGGTGCCGACGTGGGTCTTGTTCAATGTGTGGGTTTTTGCAGCCGGCGTCGTGCTGACTGGCCGGCTGACAAACGAGATGGCCGTATCGGGTTTGGCCGGCGGTCTGGTTCTCATCTTGCTGCTCATCGGTTTCACCGTCACGCAGTACGCTTTCCGCACGGTCGATCAGATCAACGGCGGCACGCCGTCCGAGATGCAGATGAAGTCTCTCGCGCTCGACGCTGCGTCGACGTCGGTTTGGAACTGGAACGCAAGGCGTGACGAAATCCGGGCTGGGTCTTTCATCGAGACCGCACTTGGCCTTTCACCGGGCGAACTGTCGGGCAAAACTGAGGAATTCATCCGCCATATGCACGAAGCCGATGCCGAGCGTTTTCGTCTCGTGCTGTTGGCCACGCGCGAACGCAACGGCGGCGAAATCCAAGTCAGCTTCCGTCTGCGCCATGCCGACAACAGCTACCGCTGGTTCGAAGTCGAGGCCGCGAGCGTGCCCGGTGAAGATCCCAACGCTTTGAAGTGCGTCGGGCTTATCCGCGACGTCACCGACAACCGCCGCGCGCACGACCGCCTCGTCCGAGATGCCGTCAAATGCAGCTTGACCGGCCTGCCGCATCGCGAACTTCTGCTCGACCGCCTTGGCGTTGCTATGGGCCGCGCCCGCACCGAAGCCAATTTGCGGCCGACCCTCATCACGGTTGGCATCGACAAATTTAAAGGCGTGAACACGTCTTACGGCGCCGTTATCGGCGATAGCCTCATCTTGACCGTCGCGCGGCGCCTGCAACGGCACATCAACGAAATCGACACTTTGGCGCGCATCGGCGGCGATCAATTTGGTATCCTGTTGCTGGCCGAGCAGACATCGCAGGACATCGCCGCGCTCGCCGAACGCATCCGCCGCAGTTTACGCTCCCCCATCACCATGGCCGGTCGCGAAATCGTGTTGACCGGATCCTTGGGGATTGCCGTCTACGACGGCAGCGAGGCGGGACCCGCCGATCTTCTCAAGCACGCAGAAAGCGCGTTGTACCTCGCGAAAAAGGCGGGCACCGACCGCGTTGAAGTTTACAAGCCCGGCATGCGCACGGTTGCCGACGATCAGGCGGCGATTTCCGGGGAACTGCGCAAGGCCATCGAGCGCAATCAAATCAGAGTTTTCTACCAGCCGATCGTCTACCTTCCGACCGAAGAACTCGCCGGTTTTGAAGCACTCGTGCGTTGGGAACACCCCAAGCTCGGCCTCGTCGACCCGGCGACCTTGGATACTGTGGCCGGCGATGCCGAAACGATGGCCGCGCTGTCGACACAAGTGCTGACCCGGGCCGTGCGCGACGCGGCGCTGTGGCAAAAGGAATTGCCGCGACCGGAAATGCCGCTGTTCGTCAGCGTCAGCTTGGCTCCCGGACAGCTTTTGCGCGAAGAGTTCGCGGTCGAAATCCGGCAGCTCCTCATCCGTCACGCGCTTGCCAAAAACACTTTGCGGCTCGAGCTCTGCGAAGCGACTGTGATGGAGAATCCTGAACAGTCCGCAACCGCGCTGGAACAGTTGCAGGGCTCGGGCGCGGAGCTGGCGCTCGATGATTTCGGCGCGGGCTATTCATCGCTTCCCTATCTGCATAAGTTTCCATTCGCCGCATTCAAAATAGACCGGTCCATCGTGCAAGGAAACCTCACGGCGACGAGCTCGGGCGCGGCCGTCGTGCGCTCGCTCGTGGCGTTGGCCCATGGGCTCGGCAAGACCGCTTGGGCGGACGGCGTTGAGACCGCCGACGGTGCTAGCTTCCTGCGCGCCCTTGGCTGCGAATTTGGCCAGGGTTTTTATTTCGGCGGCCTCATCCTCGATCGCGATGTGCCGCAACTTTTGCGGGCCATTCGCAAATCGGAAAGCAAATTGCAGCCGCGCAGTTTCTTCTTCCGCTCAAAATCCAAACAGAAGAAGCCCGAGCAGGTGGCCGAGACGCCGCCCGAGATTGCAGCGGTCGCGGCGCCCGCCTCGCCTGGTCAACATATCGAAACATCGTTGCCCGCGGGTGGCGCTTTAAAGCCAAACGGCAACCGGCCACAGCGGCCGCATTACGACGGTGCGGGTGATCAGCGTCCCTCATACGCTCAAGTGGCCGGTCCGAACGCAACCGCTCCGCAGCCTCCCCACATGCCCTCACAGCCGCAACCGGTCGCGCCGCTCGCATCCCAACCTTTGCCCATGGATCTGATGCAGCTCGGCCCAAACCCGTTGACTGCGCCCGCGGCGTTTCAATCGCTCGATCCCGTGACCATGCCGCCACCGATCCCGCCACCAGCCTCGATGATATCGGACAGTGACGGCAATCCCCCGCCGTTTGCGCAGACCGGGATGACACCACCGATGCCGCAACAAGCGCCCGAACCATTCGCCAATTGGGAACAGCAGGCAGCGCCTCCTCAGGCTGGATCTCAGCCGCCATTCGCGCAGCCTCATTCAGGACCGCGCCTGGAATTGCCGCCTGCGTTCAATCCCGCCGCGCCGTCCATGTCACCAGTTTTCCAACCGCCAGCGGCGCCGTTTCCGGTGTCACCTTTGGCGTTTGCAACCCTGCAGCACGGCCCTGATCCCGGCCGTGAAGCTCCAACCCCTCACCTTCCGTTGCCGACTCAGTTCCAGCAACAGCCGCCCGTCCCCCAACAACCCGGTCCTTCGCAACCGCCGCTGACCTTCATTCGCCCGCTGCGAACACCACCGGCCGGCGGCCCGGCGCCCGATCTGTCGCGTTTGCCGCCGTCGGTGGCCAATAGCTTAGCGAGGCTTGCAGGCGGACGGGCACCTTCGAACGCGAGCCCCGTGTTGATGCCATTTAAGATAAAGCCGGAAAACTAAAACGGCCTCAAGCGTGGCCGGCGTCGGCGACCAGAAACGTCGGGTCGATCCCGAGTTTGGCGAGTGCGCGCGTGTACTTGCTGTCGAGGTCGCCGTCGAACAACAGGTCGAGGTCGGCCGTGCAATGCAGCCAGCCGTTGCTCTGAATCTCGTTTTCCAACTGACCGGCCGACCACCCGGCATAGCCCAGCGCTAGAATGGCGCGGTCGGGTCCTTCACCGGTGGCAATGGCCTTCAAAATGTCGATGGAGGCCGTGAGACTGATGCCGCTATCGATCGCCAGCGTCGAGTCGCGGGCAAAATAGTCGGACGTATGCAGCACAAATCCGCGCCCCGTCTCGACGGGACCGCCGGCATGAACCTGCCGATCGAGGATGTCGGCGGAGATGCCATCATCGGCACCGCGCGGCACGATATTCAGGCGTTCCAGCAGATTGGGAAAGTCTATATGCGTGGCGCGATGGTTGATAATGAGGCCCATTGCGCCATCTTCCGAGTGCGCGCACAAGTAAATAACCGATCGCACGAAGCGCCGGTCGGTCATCAACGGCATCGCAATCAGGAGCTGTCCCTTAAGATAACTCTCGCCGCGCCGCTTACTTTTAGACTTCTGCTTTGGTCCGGTCATCATCATAGATTACTGCGACAAGGGTGGGCCTGGGAAGGCTGTAATTCAAACAATCTGCGCGCGCGCAAGCAGCGTTTTCAGTATTTCATCGGCTGGCGAAACGGTAAATATGCGAGCCACGTAAACCAATGAGCGAAAACGCTGTTTATGAAGAACAAGGAACGACGCATGTCTAAACGCGGCCGCCAGCTTTTGGTTACATTGAACTTATGCCTTTGGCCGATTTTTTCCTCTGTTCCCGCTCCGGTGGCAGCCCAAGACGGCGAATTGGCGTCGCCATGGAGTGCGGGACACAAGTCCCGTACGCGGGTGAGCGCCGGGCACGTTGAGGACGGCGGCCCCCCAAACAACGGTTCGCTCTACGCGTTCGTCGAAATCCAGCTCAGCGAGGGCTGGAAAACCTATTGGCGCAGCCCTGGCGACAGCGGCATTCCTCCGCGATTTGACTTCGGCGCGTCGCAAAATCTAGGTAAGGCCGTTGTTCTCTACCCCGCACCCCAGCGGATCACGGATAAGGGCGATATCATTATCGGCTACACCGGGACGGTCATTTTCCCAGTTCTGCTGACGCGCGCCGATCCTAGCAAGCCGATCGCTCTCAACGCGGACGTGCAGTTTGGACTGTGCAAGGATATTTGCGTGCCTACGCAAGCCAAGCTCGATCTGACTATTCCCCCGGGATTCGACAACGCGCCATCACCCGATGCGAAGGAAAGCTTGGCGCTCGTTCCCCGGCCAGCTTCATTACCGTACACAAGCGGCCCGCACATAACGCGTGTCATAACTGGCGCACCATCGGGGCCTGCAAAACTGACGCTCGTCGCCGAGTTTCCCGCTGGCACCGAGGGTGCCGATGTGTTTCTCGAAGGACCCGACGGGACCTACTTACCGTTACTCAGCAAAGTTTCCGAAACCGGCACCAGCGTCACATTCGAGGCCGATCTGACAAGCGACGTCGACCTCTCCGCGCTGCACGGCAAAAGCATCGGCGCTACCGTCGTCTCCAAGGCCGGGGCGACAGAGACCTCCTTCAAGTTCGAGTGATGCGTTGACGCCAAATGAGCGACAGGCTCTAGTGCGGACCACGAGTGCCCTAAGGAGATGTGCATGACGATCAAAACCGGAGACCGCCTGCCCGAGGCGACTTTCACTGTGATGGGCGACAAGGGTCCCTCTCCCATGACCACGGCCGCATTCTTCGGAGGCAAGAAGGTGGCGCTGTTCGCGGTGCCGGGCGCCTATACGCCGACCTGCTCGCAGCAACATGTGCCGGGCTTCGTCGCCCGCGTCGATGAACTCAAAGCCAAGGGCATCGACACCGTCGCGTGCACGGCCGTCAACGACGTTTTCGTGATGGACCATTTCGCCAAGGACACGGGCGCGTCCGGTAAAATTTCCATGCTGGCAGATGGAAACGGCTATTTTGCCAAGGCGCTCGGACTCGATATCGACCTCACCCAATTCGGTCTCGGCGTGCGCTCGAAGCGCTATTCGATGCTGGTCGAAGACGGCGTGGTGAAATCCTTGAACATCGACGAAAGCCCGCCCGTCCACGACCACTCGAGCGCCGAAACCCTGTGCTCGATTATCGATACAACTCTCTGATATTGCTCTCGCGCGGAGCCGGCGGGTAAGCGCGGAGCGCGGGCAACCTCCGCTTGGCGGATCCGGCCGCAACGTCGACTACGAAGACGATCACTAGGAGGTGGACATGCGGCAATCTCTGCGCCATCATTCAATCCGGCCAAGCCATCCAGCAGAGATCATTGCCGACACTCTGCCAGCCACCGGCCTCAACAAGGTCGAGTTTGCAAAGGCGCTCGGCATCAGCCGGAACACGCTCTACAATCTGCTTGATCAGAAGCAAGGCGTGACGGCTGAGATGGCGGTGCGTCTGGAAAGCGTACTTGGATCATCGGCCGAGTTTTGGCTTGGCCTTCAGTCGGGACATGACCTTTGGAAAGTGCGGCAATCGCTAGAGGGAAAAGCCAAGGCCAGCCAAGCGGCTTAAGTCAGCGGCCTAGGTTTGACTTTCGCACCAGGCGAATGAAGCCATCGGTGGTTCCTTCGGCCTCGTCGATTAGGAAATCGCAGGTCTGCGCCATAGCTAAGGCATGGGGGTTATCAACTTCAATTTCCGCAGTAGCGGCATGTGAAGGAAACTGCCCGAGTGCGAACTTAACTAACTGAACCCCGTAGCCCTTACCTCGCAATGTTGCGTTGATCAGTACTGCTGGCCAAATTACG
>JANNUW010000059.1:0-2289 GCA_031414095.1 Hyphomicrobium sp.
GAGACAGCCAACACACCAGCGCACGATAAGCCTCTATTACGGGAGTTCAGGCCGGGACTTAGTCGATTACGGTACCACACCATGCGTCCAGTGTTAACAGACATTCCAGGGAGTTGATGTCGGTTCAGGGTCAACATGAGACGTCGGGTGGCCCCCTTGCCATGTCTCCTGCGCATCTAGCTGCAGACAAAATCTCTCAATTAGCGGACGTCGCGGGCTGAATGTCAGCTTAGCCATGATGAGCGGACGAGACGTCGTTTGCCCATGAGGTCTCAAACGGGCCAGTAGAAGACTTAAAATAATCAAGCGCCACGGCTGTTAAGTCGATTTTCTGATGGCCGAAGTCACAGCCTTCCCGGAGTGACGCCCCAGGTAGATTTGGGACGAATCTTGTCAAAATAGCCTCATTATAAAAACATCAATATTGGCAAAACTGTTATCCAAGGATGTCGGGTTTATCGCGAATGAGGAGGCTTCGACCATAAACAAACTCTACCAGACCATCACGCCACTTCTACCGACACAGCCTTCGTTCACCCGATCGCAGGGTGACAGGTCACGACCTTTCAACAATCTCCACGAGATGTTAGCGTCGGCTCCTATGCCAACTTTGAATTATCTTCTAGTTGCAACCTAAATTGACGTAAGGCCTGTCATGACTGCATTTTTAGAACAACTCATAATTCGACCATACATTCCCTCTGATGAGAATGCTGTCTGGATGATACTAGAACCCGTTATTGCTTCGGGTGATACTTATGCGTTACCAACAATTTGGAATCGTCAAGAGACAATCGCATTCTGGTGCATGGCGGGACACGAAGTAAGAGCAGGCCCCGGAAATCTGCACAGTAGCTTGAGTGAAGTTTCTGCCTGATATTGGCCTTCGGAGACGATGGCGGACAGGAGAAACCATGACGAGACGTGTAAGACGGAACCACTCAGGCGCCTTCAAGGCGAAAGTGGCGATGGCGGCGCTCAAGGGCGACCGGACCCTGGCGGAACTGGCGCAGGCGTTTGACGTGCATGCCAATCAGATCACGCAATGGAGAACGGAACTGCTGGAGGGAGCGGCAGGTGTGTTTGATGGCCGCGCGCATGACGCCCATGCGCCTGCTCCTGACCTCAAGGCGCTGCATGCCAAGATTGGTGAACTGACGCTGGAGAATGATTTTTTAGAAGGAGCGCTCATCAAGGCCGGCATGCTGAGCGCAAAGCGATGATTGACCGCGAGCACGGATTGCCCATTACCAAACAGGCGGAGGTTCTGAACATCAGCCGGGGCAGCGTCTACTATCTGCCCCGCCTTGTGCCGGAACGCGATCTAGCCATCATGCGGCGGATGGACCAGTTGCATATGGACTATCTGCGGCTGCCAAAGGGCAGGAACATCTTTGTGGCAGGTATAACGGTGCATCCCGATCAGGGAGACATGACCTTCACGGTGGGCAAACCCCGTTATCGGATAACCCGCAAGACCGAGGCATTCTCTTTCCTGGGCTTTGCCCCCAAGACTGTGGTCGACATCGACTTCGTTCGCCAGGAAGAGGAGCGCTTAACCGCCGCTCCATTGGGTGAGTACCTCAAGAGGAACAGCAAAGCCCCACGACCACCTGCTGGGCATATCGTTTGAACAATACTCAGGGCACGATTTGAGCGCTGGCGAGGAACGAGCCAGGGTTGGAAGGTCCGCGAGCATGCTCCACCGCTCCACGTTGTCCACTTCCCCTAAAGGGAAGTGGAGCAAGTGGCGCAGTGGCGCAAAGCCTTTGTTTATATCACTTCATTAAGTTTGTACCGACATCCATCCGCCAAGTAACGAAAACCCAGCGCCATACTAATGCGAAGGCGACAAAAACCAAGCCGGATGCCAAGCCAAGCCACATACCAGCGCCCTCGAGGCCAAAAGTAAATGCCAGCAGTAAGGCAACTGGCATGCCAACCACCCAATAGCCTATCGCACCTATAACAACCGGAATTTTAGTGTCTTGGAGTCCTCGCAACATTCCACCCGCGACAGCCTGTGCACCGTCAACAATTTGGAACAATGCGACATATTTCAGGAAGGTCACCGCCAGCACAAATACCACGGCACTCTCGGCGGCGCCTTCGTTTAGAAACAGCCCAATTAGTTGCTCTGGGATTAGGACCATGACCAAGGCTACAAGAATCATAAAGCCTGTGGCCAGAAAAAAACTCACCCAACCTGCCCGCTGAATTCCACCTGGAGATTTAGCGCCATAAGCAAGTCCGACACGTACGGTCGAGGCCTGTGAAATGCCAAGCGGC
>JANNUW010000060.1:0-9340 GCA_031414095.1 Hyphomicrobium sp.
GTTGACGAGGATGCCCTTCACCGACGGGTCGGAGAGGATGATCTTGAACGCCGCGGTGACCTTCTCCTTCGACGCGCCGCCGCCGACATCGAGGAAGTTGGCGGGCTCCGCGCCATAAAGTTTGATGATATCCATGGTCGCCATGGCGAGGCCCGCACCATTGACGAGGCAGCCGATGGTGCCATCAAGCTTGACGTACGAGAGGTCATGCTTGGAGGCCTCGATCTCCATGGGGTCTTCTTCGGTGATGTCACGTAGCGCTGCGATCTCGGGATGGCGAAAGAGTGCGTTGCCGTCGAAATCGAGCTTGGCATCAAGGCACACCAAGCGGCCTTCCTTGGTCACCACGAGGGGATTGATTTCCAACATGCTCAGATCTTTTTCCAAGATCAGCTGGTAGAGACCGGCGATGAGAAGACCACACTGCTTGACCTGATCTCCAGTGAGACCGAGCGCCGCCGACAGCTTGCGCGCATGGAACGGCTGCAGCCCGTAGGCGGGATCGATGGTCATGGTGACGATCTTTTCAGGCGTCTCGTGCGCCACCTGCTCGATGTCCATGCCACCGGCGGTCGATGCGATGAACGCGACCCGCGACGTGGAGCGGTCGACCAGCGCCGATAAATACAGCTCGCGGCCGATGTTGATGTCTTCTTGTATATAGAGACGGCGCACCACCCGTCCGGCGGGGCCGGTCTGCGCGGTCACGAGCGTATTGCCCAGCATCTCAGTCGCGAGCTTGCGAACGTCTTCGGGCGTCTTGGCAAAACGGACGCCGCCTTTTTCACCGGCCGCTTTCTCGAGATATTTGCCCTTGCCGCGGCCGCCCGCGTGAATCTGCGCCTTGATCACCCGCACCGGCGTCGACACTTGCTTGGCCGCTTTGACGGCTTCTTCGACAGTGAAAGCCGCGTAGCCTTTTGTCGTCGGTACGCCGTATTGGCCGAGAAGGTCTTTGGCTTGATGCTCGTGAATGTTCATAACGTTCCTGGGTCTGCCCGTGCGGGCGAAAAGGCTTAAGCGCCGAGAGCGGGATTGATCGACACGCAGCTGTCGACCACCGACTTCACCGATTCGACGGATTTCATCAGCATGGTTCGCTCGGCGCCATTGAGGTCGATCTCGATGACGCGCTCGACGCCAGCCGCGCCGATGATCACGGGCACGCCGACGTAAAGCCCTTTGACGCCATATTCGCCGTTGAGGTAGGCAGCGCACGGCAGTACGCGCTTTTTATCCTTGAGGAAGCTTTCGGCCATGGCGATGCCCGACGCTGCGGGCGCATAAAAGGCCGAGCCGGTTTTCAGCATGGCGACGATTTCGCCGCCGCCCTTTCGCGTGCGATCGACGATCTGATCGAGACGGTCCTGTTTGATCCATCCCATTTTGATGAGGTCTGGAAGCGGAATGCCGCCGACCGACGAGTAACGGATGAGCGGCACCATGTCGTCGCCGTGGCCACCCAGAACGAAGGCCGCAACGTCTTCTACCGAGACCTTGAATTCATCGGCCAAGAAGTGCCGGAAGCGCGACGTATCAAGGACGCCTGCCATGCCGACCACCATGTGGCGCGGCAGCCCTGAGAATTTTTGCAAAGCCCAGACCATGGCGTCGAGCGGGTTCGTGATGACGATGACGAAGGCGTTGGGCGCATACTTTTTGATGCCCGACGCAACCTGTTCCATCACCTTCAAATTGATGCCCACGAGATCGTCGCGACTCATGCCGGGTTTGCGTGGCACGCCGGCGGTGACGATGCAGACGTCGGCACCTTCGATGTCCACGTAGGCGTTGGTGCCGCGGATGTGGCTGTCTGATCCTTCAACTGCACAAGATTGTCCCAGATCGAGCGCTTTGCCTTGCGGGATGCCTTCCATGATGTCGAATATGACGACGTCACCCAATTCTTTGAGTGCAATCAAGTGAGCGAGCGTTCCGCCAATCATGCCGCCGCCGATCAGAGCAATTTTAGTCCGCGCCATTCGTCCAATCCCTCAAATAGTCCAACTGAAAAAGCCAGCCCTGATAAGCTATCTCGCATGCGCGAGAAAGATACCGGCTGTTCGTAAGCCGAATTAGAGCCGGGCTCAAGTCCGCCTTTCAGACAGTATGCGGCGGGCTGGCGCCGGTCGCGGCTGGGCGGGCCGCAAGGTAGGCTTCGCTGCGCATTTCCATCAGACGCGACGCCGTGCGTTCAAAGGCTTCGGCACCGTCGCCGCGAATATAGAGCTCGTTTGGCTCGGCTGCAGCAGTGGCGATCAGGCAAACTTGATGATCATAAAGTGTATCAATTAGATTGATGAAGCGTCGAGCCTCGTTGCGTTTTTCCGGGCCGAGCTGCGGGATATCTTCGATCAAAACCGTGTGGAACGACTTGGCGAGCTCGATGTAGTCGAGCGGGCCTAGGGGCTGCTCGCACAGGTCGGAAAATCTAAAACGCGCGACGCCCGAAGATGCGAGTGGCACATGCACTGTGCGGCCCTTGACGCTCATGCGGGCGGGTTTTGGATCTGTGCCCGCGGTCAGCCGCTGCCAAGCCTGCTCGAATCCCGCGCGCGCATCTTGGCTCAGCGGGCCGAAATAAAGCGGCCGGCCGGTCATCTTCTCCAAACGGAAATCGCGCGTCGATTTGAGCTTAAAAGTTTCCAAATGGGTCTCAATTAGTTCGATAAATGGCTCGAATAGGGGGCGATTAAGTCCATTCCAATAAAGACGGTCTGGCGGGGCATTGGAAGTCGCGACGATAACGACGCCGCGCTCGAAAAGCCCCTTGAACAAACGGCCCAGGATCATGGCGTCGGCGATGTCGTTGACTTGCAGCTCGTCAAAGCACAGCAGCGAGGCTTCGGCTGCCAGTTCGATCGCAACAAACGGGATCGGATCGCCATCCGTGGTGGCCCGGCCGCGCGCGATCCGGTCGTGAGCTTCGGACATGAATTCATGAAAGTGCAGCCTGCGCTTCGACGTGACGGGAACAGCGTCGAAAAACAAGTTCACTAGCATCGATTTGCCACGCCCGACGCTGCCGAAAATGTAAAGTCCGCGCACCGGCTGGGCGGGCGGCGGCTCGCGCAGCAGCTTGGACAGCAACGAAGGCTTCGGGCTTTGCTCGCGCTTAGCTAGGCGCGCGGCCAATTGATCGAGGCGAGCCGCCGCGTCTGCTTGCGCCGGATCATGCGACAACTGGCCCGACGCCACGAGTTGTGAATATCGCGCGCTCACTGACCTTGTCATGCGTGTCCCATTGGCGGCACGTTGCGGCCCTGCTTGGTGCGGCCGGGACGTGCGGTCAGATTGCCCCCTCACGCCGGTCGCTGTGCTCCAAGAGATAGCATAGCAGATATGCGCTAGCCACGTGCAAGCGCCATCAAAGAAGGCGTTCACCCTGCATACATACGCCTTTGGTTACCTCCGCAATCGAACGCCTCGTGCAGTTTTAGCTCGGCCCTGCCGGTGAATTGAAAGCAGTTTCATGAAATCAGTCTCGAGCGATCACAGTGCCGGCATCGAGCCGCGCGCGTTAACCGGCGTGGTGCGCAGGCTTTGGCCAACCGAGTCTCCGCAATTCCGCGAACATCTTTTGCGGCTTGATGGCACGAGCCGGCGCTCGCGCTTTGCGCACGGCGTTTCCGATAGCTTCATCGAGGCCTACGCCGGGCGCATGGGAGAGGCTGGTGCACTGACGTTTGCGTACGTTGAAGATGGCGATGTGCGCGCCGCCGCCGAGTTGAAGCCGGTGGGCGGCATTCTAGGTCATGACGCAGAGGCCGCACTGTCCGTCGAGCAGTCACATCAGGACTTGGGCCTTGGAACTGAATTGCTTGGCCGCCTTATTCGCGCGGCCCGGAATCGCGGACTGCAACATGTCATCTTGAACTGCCACATTGAAAACGACCGCATGCGGGCAGTCGCGAGAAAACATGAAGCGGGTCTGCGGATCGAGCAGGGCGAAGTGACGGGCGAAATAATCCCCGATGCGGCACCGGGCATGTCGATCCTGGAGGAAGCTTTCGAGGACGGGACCGATCTTGTTTACGGTTTTCTCGATATGCAGAAACGCATGATCCGCGCATCGAGATCTTGAAAAAATCTCGCTTCAATAACGTCACGCACAAAAATTCTGCGCGAAAAGTTCCCGAGATTTTGGTCGCGTATTGGCTATCGCCCTCATGTGGAAATTTGAGATCTTCAGGTAAAGCCCTCGAAAATCACAAAAAATGAGGACTTCACGCAACACTTTTGACCTAATTGACCGAAATCTCACCCGGCAATTCACTTTGCCTGTCAACAAATTCCACGAATTTGGTCATATTTTTTTGTGTTCGAACTGATTCGAACTTTAGAGGGAGAAAGAACCATGGCTAAGGCAGTTAAGAAGGCAGCAGCAAAGAAAGCTCCGGCTAAGAAGGCCGTCGCAAAGAAGGCTCCGGCCAAGAAAGTAGCAGCAAAGAAGAAGAAAGCCGCTTAAGGCGAATCCGCCGGCGGGCCGCCTCGTGTTTGGGCAATGCGAGGCGCGCAGTTGGCGGTTTTCCTCTTGCACGTTTTGAAGCGTGCGGGGGTTAGTTGATTTAAGGCCGGTGGCAGTGCGATGCGCCACCGGCCTTCTTTTTTGACCAATGGCTATTCCGGCGCCAACCCTGCGCTATTCCGGCAGGTGGCTCACAGCCTCGGTATTGTGCCCGTCGGGATCGATGACGAACGCTCCGAAATAATTAGCATGATAATGCGGGCGCAGCCCTGGTGGACTGTTGTCCTTCGCGCCAGCGGCCAGCGCGGCGTCGTAAAAAGCGCGAACCATATCGGTCGCGGGCGGCAAAAGCCACGTGAAGCCTGCCAGTTAGCGGTTTTCCCGTGCCGATGAAAAATTGCGGCCGTTCGAAGCCAAATCCGGCGTAGCCGCCCGGCCCGTTTCATCGCTTAGGTCGATGGTCATCAGGAGTTTGAGGCCCAGTGGCTTCAGGGCCCGCGTGTAGAATTCCAACGAAACCGCAAGGTCCCGTACGGGGTATCCAACGTGATCGAACATGTTCGACCTCCAAAACGCGACGCGCCGGTTAGACCCGGCGTTGGACCATGAGTTTTTTCAACTCGGCAATGGCCTTGGCCGGGCTTAGTCCCTTGGGGCAGGCTTTCACGCAATTCATGATGGTGTGACAGCGATAGAGCCGGAACGGATCCTCGAGATTATCGAGCCGCTCGCCAGTTGCCTCGTCGCGACTATCGATAACCCAGCGATAGGCCTGCAAAAGGATAGCCGGTCCGAGATAGCGGTCCGAGTTCCACCAATAGCTCGGGCACGAGGCCGAACAGCACGCGCACAAGATGCACTCGTAAAGACCATCGAGCTGTTCGCGGTCGTCGCGGCTCTGCTTCCATTCCTTAGGCGGCGCTGCGGTATCGGTCTTGAGCCAAGGCTCGATGGAGCGATGCTGGGCGTAAAAATTTGTCATATCGGGCACGAGGTCTTTGATGACCTCCATGTGCGGCAGAGGATAAATCGATACGGCTCCCGAAACTTCATCGAGGCCCTTGAGGCACGCCAGATCATTGGTGCCATCGATGTTCATCGAGCACGAGCCGCAAATGCCTTCGCGGCACGACCGCCGGAAAGTCAGCGTGGGGTCGATTTCATTTTTGATCTTGATCAACGCGTCGAGCACCATCGGACCGCAATTGTCCTCATTGATCCAATAGGTGTCGAGGTGAGGGTTTTGGCCGTCGTCCGGGTTCCAGCGATAGACCCGCAACTCACGCCATTTGCCGTCGAGGTCGGGCGCGTTCCAGGTTTTGCCTTGAACAATTTTGGAGTTCTTCGGGAGTGTCAGCTGAACCATAGCGCGATTGCGTTTTCTAAGGCTGGAGTGCCGGGAATATCAAGGCTCTGACATGGAACGCAGGCGCCCGCCGTGTCAAGATTTTGCTGGAGCTTTGGAGTCTATTCGATCCGGTGCTTTTTGAGTTCACGCACAAGGTTCGCCAGAAATTCGGCGATCTCAGCGCCCGCATCAACGGTCGCTTTCAGGGTGGCCCGGCCTTGGATGATCTTGTTGAGACGCTCCTGGGCCTCTCCAAAACCGAAAAAGACTTCTTCAGGCGCATTGATTTCGCCATCTTCGACGGCGCACATCACATCGAACGCACTTTGCGAGGCGAGAACCAGCATCGAGGCCACATCGTTCATCAGCTGGTGATAAAGCCGCGTGGCGTCGGCATCGACGCGCGGCCCGTGGACTCCGAATTTCATCGGCGACAAACTCTGCCCGCCTTCGCCGGCAAACAGTTTTGGATGGCGCTGGAAACGCTTGAAAATTTCCAGCAGCCCCAGGCAGCACGTCTCGAGATCGCGTAACGCCGTGCCGGCCTTTCTCTTCGGTTTGGCCCTGTCGACGGTTTTCTCCTGTGCCACCCAATTGATCGTTGCGACCGAAGCGACGGCGCCAAGCGCTGCAATGGCGGGCAGAACGGCTGCAAAGGGCTCGGGCGCTATCCGGCTGTCTGCATCGTTGGGCGGGGGCGGGTCTTTGGTTTTTTTCATGTATCGATTTCTTTTGAGCGAGCCGTCAGAAACGCCGGGTCTAACTTTGCAGTAGAGAACTCAGCCGCTCGAGTTGCAATTTTGCCGCCTCGAATTCGCCACGCAAGACGCTATATAGCGTCTAATAGCGGCACTTATGGTCCCCTTCAGAAATTCTGATCGGCTTCAGGTCGCACTTGGCAGAAGCACGATTTGTCTGTATGTGTCCACGGCAAGATTTGGCCGGGGGGCTTCATCGTAAGGCGTGCTCCGGATTAACACGTCCCTATCGATGATAGAGCGGAGCGAACTTGGAACACACGGCATCACGACCGAGCGCAGGGTCTGCGCGTAAATGGTTGAAGGTTCTGGCACCCTACCGGGAGCCCAACGCCACCCGAAGCATCTTCGAACTGGCAGTGACCATCGTTCCTTTCGTCGGCCTGTGGGCCGCCGCCTGGTTCGCATGGACCTACTCGTTCTGGCTTGCTGTCCCGATCATGGTAGCGGCGGCCGGATTTCTTGTCCGTATCTTCCTTATCCAGCACGATTGCGGCCATGGGGCGTTCTTCGCCAACCGGCCGACCAACGACTGGGTTGGCCGCTGTCTGGGCGTCCTGACGTTCACGCCCTACGCCGACTGGAAGCACGCGCACGCGCAACATCATGCGTCGTCGGGCAACCTCGACCACCGCGGCTTCGGCGACATCGATACGCTGACAGTACGCGAATACGAAGCCCGCTCGCCGTCGGCCAAACTACGCTACCGCATCTATCGCAACCCGCTCATCATGCTTGGCGTTGGCCCGGCTTACGTGTTCGTGATGCGCAACCGCTTGCCGACGGGTTATTTTAAAGCCGGCGGCTGGGCATGGCTCAGTGCCATGGGCACGAATATCGCCATTGCAGCCATCGCCCTTGTGCTGATGTACTTCATCGGCTGGCAAGCGTTTCTCTCGATCCAGATACCCGTCATTGTGATGGCGGCCACCATCGGCGTCTGGTTGTTCTACGTCCAGCATCAGTTCGAAAATACGGTCTGGGAAGTGCCGCCGGATTGGGACCGCCACGATGCGGCGCTCTATGGCAGCTCGCATTATGATCTGCCGGGCTGGCTGCGCTGGATGACGGCCAACATCGGTGTCCATCATGTGCATCACTTGAGCAGCGTCATTCCCTATTACCGGCTTCAGGAAATCCTGAAAGACCATCCACAGCTGGCCGAGGTCAAGCGCATGACATTGCGCGACAGTCTGGCGTGCCTGAGGTTGCGGCTGTGGGATGAGGGCCAGAAGCGGCTCGTATCGTTCCGGGAAGCCCGCGAGCTCGCCATGGAGCGGGCCCAGGAAACCGTTCAATCGGCACGAAACCGCGCCGCCTGATCAGGCTGCGCCGGCAATATTCCAAAAAAAAGACCCGGAGGGCTTGCGCCGTCCGGGTCTTATTTGTGCTTCTCAGTTGCCTAATACACGCGGGCCTTGGGCTCGATGTAGGTGATCTCGTTGGTCATCGTGCGGGTGTGAACGGGGCGGTAGTCGATGCGCACGCTCTGCTTGGCGTCGTCGGCAAATGCTAAGGTGTGCTTCATCCAGTTCTTGTCGTCACGCGCGCTGAAATCTTCGCGCGCATGGGCGCCGCGGCTTTCCTTGCGGTTTTCAGCTCCGACGACCGTGACGGCGGCCTGCGCGATCAAGTTGTCGTATTCCAACGTCTCGATCAGATCGGAATTCCAAACGAGCGAGCGGTCGCTGACGCGGATGTCCTTTGAATCGCGCCAGATCTTGGTGATTTTATCGACGCCTTCCTTGAGCACGGGCCCGTCACGGAAAACGGCGCAGTTGGCCTGCATGACCTTTTGCATCGACAGCCGCAGGGCCGCCGTTGGAATGGCGCCATTCGCATGCCGGAAGCGATCGAGCCGGGTCATGGCCTGGTCGATCGAGCGCTCGGGGTAATCGCGCTGTGACGCGCGCTTCTCGACGGTTTCGGCGCACCGCAGTGCCGCCGCGCGGCCGAAGACGACGAGATCAATGAGCGAGTTGGAGCCGAGCCGGTTGGCGCCGTGGACGGACACGCAGGCAGCTTCGCCAATCGCCATCAGGCCCGGCACCACGGAATCGGGATCGCCATTCTTCAGCGTTAGAACTTCGCCGTGAAAATTGGTCGGGATGCCGCCCATGTTGTAATGCACGGTCGGAATGACGGGGATCGGCTGGCGGCGCAGATCGACGTTGGCGAAGACCTTGGCACTCTCGGTGATGCCCGGCAGGCGCTCGTGCAGAATCTTCGGATCAAGGTGATCGAGATGCAGAAAAATATGATCGGCGTCCGGGCCGACACCGCGGCCTTCGCGGATTTCGATGGTCATCGAGCGTGAGACGACATCGCGCGAAGCTAGATCTTTGGCGTGTGGTGCATAGCGCTCCATGAAGCGCTCGCCCTTGCCGTTCGTGAGATAGCCGCCTTCGCCGCGCGCGCCCTCGGTGATCAGCACGCCCGCGCCGTAAATGCCGGTGGGGTGGAACTGCACGAATTCCATGTCTTGCAGCGGAAGACCGGCACGCAGCACCATGGCATTGCCATCGCCCGTGCAGGTGTGCGCCGAAGTAGCGGAGAAATAAGCGCGGCCGTAACCGCCGGTTGCCAGGATCGTACGCTGGGCGCGGAAGCGATGAATGCTGCCGTCTTCCATGCACATGGCGATCACGCCGCGGCAGGTGCCGTCGTCGTCCATCATCAGGTCGAGGGCGAAGTATTCGACGAAGAATTCGGCTTGGTGGCGAAGCGACTGACCATACAGCGTGTGCAGCATGGCGTGGCCGGTGC
>JANNUW010000061.1:0-1764 GCA_031414095.1 Hyphomicrobium sp.
CTTCCATAATCCGGCAGCCGCGATGCGGGCCGTCGCACACGAAGGTCCATTTGCCTTCAGTGAACGTGTCACACATTTTGACACCCTTGATCAAAATCCAGTGGCCTTCCTTGCCCTTGTGGATCGCGAGAACGTAATGCGCCCAGGCGTTGCGCGGCTTCTGCATCCAGGTCCACACGGTCGGGCGCTTCTTGCGCTCCATCTCCATGAAGTTTTCCTTGGACGTCATCGCGAAGCCGTAGATGGCAAGAGCCGCCTCGACCTCGTCGGCATAGGTGCCGCGCACCTTGTGCTTCAGATCGGGCGGAAGCTGCCGGTAGGCGTTGATCGCGGCTTCGACCTTGGTCACCGAATAACCAGTGATGGCTGACAGCACATACGGGCCGCAGTACGCCACGCGCCCGGTGTCGTTGTTGACCGGGTGTAAACTTGCCGTTGTGCGGTAGATGCTGTTGAGATCGTCCATGACGGATACAACACGGGGTTAATGCGGGTTAACTGATCTTGGCCTGCTGCGGTAAATGAAGTGTTAATTCGTAGTTTCGAGGTCTGGCCTCTGACACTACACAGGCTGACTTATGCAACTTGAACCAAAGGTCAAAGCCGGACAAGCCGTTTACACGCCGCTGTCGCTGCGCGCGTACGATGCCTTTGTGCTCGGCTTTTCGAACGCCGCGCTGTGGCGCTGTCCGACGCGCAAACTGCAAAGCGTCTACAATCGCAATGTGTCGGACCAGCACCTCGACGTGGGTGTAGGCACGGGGTATTTTCTCGACCGCGCGACGTGGCCTGTCGCCAATCCAAAGGTCGTGCTCGCTGATCTCAATCCACATAGCCTTGCGGCTGCCGCAAAGCGCATCGGACGCTATCGGCCAGAAACGCTCATCGCCAATGTGCTCGAGCCGCTGCAATTGACCGGGCCCTTTCGCTCAGCCGGGTTCCGGCACAGGCACTGATGGATTTCTATAACCGGCGCGGGATTTTTTCGAACGCGCATGACACTGCGCAAGATCTGGAACGTGAACTCGAAGTTCGGTTTGCAAATCTGCGCATTCAACGCCACGGCAGCGTCGTCATTTTTGAAGCTGGGAACAGGTAAGGCCACCCGTCAAGCGATCGGCGTTGCTACTTTCATCACCCGGTCGCCGACACTGACGCGGCCATCCTGCACGACGCGAGCGTAAATCCCGCGCAGGCGCAGCTTGCGGCCCTCCTTGCCGTTGACGAACACGGTCGCATCGCGGCCATAGCGTTTCGTGAACAGAGCGCAGCCGTTGTGCGGCGTGTCGGTCACTTCGATGATCGTCGTGCCGAGCGCGAGCCGCTGACCGGCCGGCAGGTTACCCGGACTGAGATCCAGATCGATGAAGAAGGTGTCGCCAGCCGGCGACCAGTTGACGCGCTCGCCCGCAATCTGCGCAATGCAGCGCGCGTTCATGATGCAGATCTGCACGTCAGGGTGAGGGTGCCCGTCGAGGGTGGATTTCCAGCAGCCCTTGGCCCACGCGTCGCCGTGCGCTCCGCCCGCCAGGCTGATTTCGCAGGTTTCGAGATCGCGGCGTTTGCCTTTAGCTGGGCGGATCACGATGGCGCGCACGATGCCGCCGTCCGAGGGAGAAGCGGCGATGTCCGTAAGGCCTGCCTGCAGTTCGTCAATAGTCTTATGCCGGTCCATGAATGTCTCGGGCTTTGCGGCTGAACCGCTAGCGGTTATACGGCAGATAAGTGCAATTTACGGCAAGCTTCTTCGGTGGTGCGTCGTAC
>JANNUW010000062.1:0-5002 GCA_031414095.1 Hyphomicrobium sp.
CATCCGCGAAGAATTGCGCGCTGGCCGGACGCCGATAGCCGCCATCGATGCAGGCTTCAATCGCGCCTTCGTCACCATCGTCGATAGCCAGCTGACGACGCTGGCCGCCGCCATCATCATGTTCTGGCTGGGCTCAGGCCCGATCCGCGGCTTTGCCGTCACGTTGACGCTCGGCATCCTGACCTCGGTTTTCGCCGCGGTCACGATTACGCGCCTGCTCGTGTCGCTGTGGCTCAAGGACGCCAAGCCGCGCTCGCGTGTGCTCAACGTCCCGATCTGACGTCCGACGAACGCTTCCTTTTACGCGCCCATCTTAGCGAAGGTTTTGCCTGATATGTTTTTGGTTCCCGACTTTAAAGGCATCGACTTTTTTCCGCATAACACGCGGCTGCCGTTTATGCGCTTCAAGAACCTCTGCTTTGGGCTGTCGTTGGTGTTCATGGCGCTCGCGCTTGCCATCATTGCCACCAAGGGCTTCAACTACGGCGTCGATTTCAAGGGCGGCTCGCTGATCGAAGTCCGCGCCAAATCAGGCACCACTGACATTCCGGCCATGCGCCAGACCTTGAGCGCACTTGGGCTGGGTGACATTCAGATCCAAAGTTTCGGCAACCCCGCCGATGCGCTGATCCGCGTCGAGCAGCAGCCCGGCAGCGATGACGAGCAGCAGGCCGCTATGAAGAAGGTCGTCGCGACGCTGGGCGATGCTTATGAGCAGCGCCGCATCGAGGTCGTGGGTCCGGCCATATCGAGTGAACTGCGGCGCACGGGCCTCATCGCCGTTCTGGCGTCGATCCTTGCCATCATCATGTACGTCTGGTTCCGGTTCGAGTGGCAGTTCGCAATGGGCGTTGTGGTCGCCCTGATGCACGACGTGCTGGTGACCGCAGGCATCTTCTCACTGCTGCAGTTCGAATTCGATTTGTCGACGGTGGCGGCGCTCCTCACCATCCTTGGCTACTCGGTCAACGACTCCGTCGTTGTCGCCGACCGCATCCGGGAAAATTTGCGTAAGTTCAAGAAAATGGAAATTTCCGAGCTTCTCAACCTATCGATCAACGAGACGCTGTCGCGCACCATCTTGACCGGTGTCACGACCATCGCGGTCCTGCTGGCGCTCTATTTTCTCGGCGGCGAAGTGATCCGGAATTTCACCTTCGCGATGCTGTTCGGCGTTGTGATCGGCACTTATTCGTCGATCTTTATCGCCGCGCCCATCCTCGACTACCTCGGCATCAAGCGCGACTGGAGTGGCGCCGATACCAAGCCCAACACAATGGGTGTGAAGGCCAAGGCTTGAACCGCCACGTTGCGCAGGCCGCATTTCTATAAGGGGGCAGACCCACAGCGGATTTGCCCCACGCGTATGAGCATAGACCGAACATGGGGCCGGACCCGCGGGGTCTGACGCCGTTCAGGGGCCATCAATGACAGGCATGATGCCGCCTGCGGCGTGTTACCCCCAGCAAGTGCCGATCGAGGCTTATGGTAACGGTGGTTTCCGGTTCGCCGGCATGAGCCATCGCGGGTCTTTGCTGTGCCTGCCGTCTGGCCTTTATGAGTGGGACGCCACCGACGTGCTCGCACTCAATCCGGGGCACTTCGCGCGCGTCTTCAGTGAGGCCGCCAAAATCGGTTTTCTGCTGTTAGGCGTCGGGCGCTCCGTCGCGCGGCCTGATGCTGCGATTGTCAAAGCCTTCGCCGATGCCAACATTGGCCTCGAGGTCATGGACACGGGCGCTGCGGCGCGGACCTACAACGTACTGCTGGCCGAGGGGCGTCCGCTCGCCGCCGCGCTGCTCGCGGTCGAGTGAGGCCTGACATGCCGCCACATGGAGGAGCGACAACCGCCGCAGCAGACCTTCGCGCGATGATTGCAGACAGTGCCATTTCGAATGAGCCCGACCGCTACCTGACCGCCCTGCTGTCGCCGTTGCCGGAACGCGACGATCTCATCACCCTTGCGGCATATTTGGGTGAAATCCGCCGCATCCCGTTGTCGGTCAACGAGGCCGCATTGGGTGAAATCCGCCTGCAGTGGTGGCGCGATGTGCTTGAAGCTGGGCCCCAAGGCGGGCTGTCAGGCAATCCTATTGCCGACGAAATGGTGCGCGTCATCCCGCGTCATGATCTGCGGTTAGACCTCGTGCTTGCACCGCTCGAAGCAGCGAGCGTCGAGTTCGGCGGCGAGGCCATCGATGATGGTCCCGGTGAACGCCACCCGTGGCAGTCATATCTGGACAATGCCGAGGGTGCCGCCGCACAACTCAGTGCGCAAATTCTCGGGCTTGCTGACAGCCTTGAAACCAAAGAGACGGCCGCGGCTTTGACAGCTGGCGCCCACGCCTATGCAACGATCAGGCTGGCGCTGCGTTTGCCGGAACTTGCAGCCAAAGGGCGATGGCCGGTACCAAGCGGGCTCGCCGGCCTCGGCGATCCCCGGCAGGCGTCGCAAGCCGACGCGCGCGCAATCGCTGCCGGCGTGACCGCTCAGCTCGCCGCCGGCGCCTGTCACCACTTGGCCCAGTGCCGTGCGGGCTTGCAGTTAGCTGCGCCCGCCGTCACACTCGCCATTCTTCCCGCCTCGCTGGTGCCAGCTTACACCAAGGCGCTAAACCGGAAAAACCGGGATGCGCTTTGCGAGCCGGCTCAAATCGCGCCTTTGACCCGTATCTGGACGCTGTGGCGAGCGAAGTCGGTCGGGCGCGTGTAAAGCAAGGATTGAGCACGCTCGCATTTGTGTAAATCAGCGCTATATTGCAGCCTAGCGGCCCGGCCTTGAACCGGGTTTGTCTTAAGGACGATCATACCAATGACACAACAACCAACAATCGCACGCCCGCGTCCCCGCCCTCAAGTCATGACATTGACGGAAGCCGCGCGTGCGCGCGTGCAGCACCTCATGAGTGCGAAGGGCCCCGGCGTCGCGGGTCTCAAGGTGGGCGTGAAAAAGGGCGGTTGCGCGGGCATGGAATACACCATGAGCCTCGTCGACAAGGTCGAGCGCTTCGATGAGGTCGTCGAGTCGGGGGATGCGCGGGTCATCATTGACCCGTCGGCCGTGCTCTATCTTATCGGCACCGAGATGGACTTCAAGACCGACAAGCTGTCGGCGCAGTTCGTGTTCAACAATCCCAATCAGAAAAGCGCGTGTGGATGCGGCGAAAGCGTCAACCTCGTCGCCGCGACGCCGGCCAAATTCGACGGATCCGAATAATTTGGCTTGATCTGACCGCCTATTCGGCTGCCGTCGTTCGGCCGTCATGAGCCCTGACATCGGCCGATGCAGCCGTTGCCAAGCAGGCGATCGCGGCCGACCATAACCGGCACTCGGCGTCAGCTTCACGCTTCTTCAGGGCGAAAGCGTCGATCCATTCCCAAAAGAGGTCCGGGTTGGCTTCCGAAAGCGCGGCCATATCGGCTGGCGTCTTACTCAAGACGGCGCCTGCCAGACGATGCAGTTGCAGGTCTTCGATTGACTCTTCAAGGATCGCCGCTGTGTTCGTACTGCGCTCCCGTACATGAGCCTTGAGATGCAAACTGGTCCGCGGATCGTGGCCGTGCGTCGTCAAGTCCATGACGCTTCCTCCTCCAATGACACGGGTTGAGACTAAGCCTCAGATCACCTCTCATTGTTGCTGCGGCGCAGGCTTATCCACAGTAAATGGCGCTGATGACCCATGAATTCTGTTGTGCAGCGCAAACAGCGGCGGACAGTCGAGTCGACGCGAGGGCCTCCTGACTAAAAAGCGCGAGCCAATCTGGCCCGCGCTTTTTGATTCTGTCAGGATCGTCTGTCGCGGCTCAATCGTTGGCCGATTTTACCGGACGCGACGTCCGGCGCATGAACGCCGGCACGTCGCCCGCAAAGGCGGCTGATGCCGAAGCTGGCCCCGCGGCCGGTGCCCGTGACGCGGCTCCCGTGCGCTGCTGGCCCTGCGCCTGCTGGTTTGACCGTTCCGGGCGTGGCTTTGGCGGCGTTCTGCCTGGCTGAGCTTGTGCCGGTGTCTGCCGGCGCGGCTCCGTGCGCGCATCCCCGCGGCCGGCGCGGGCCTCATGGCTGACGACGGGCTGGGGACCGCTTCCGGCGACGGGCTGCGGACCGCTTCCGGGTGGAGCAGCAGCATCCGGCCGACGTTGAGCCTGTCGTGCGTTGTCGCGCCCCGGTTCGCGTCCGGGCCCCCGGGCCGCGGTATCGCGCGGCGCACGTGTTGGTCCGCTGCCGGATTCGGTCGCACGGGGAGCTGGTTCAGACCGCGGATTCTCGCGGGCCGGGGCGCGCATCGGCGTTCCGTCCACATCGTCGGCGCGCATGGCGTGTCGCGGCTTGTGTTCGCGCAACTGTGCGCCGGGCAATCCAGGGGCCGGTTTGCGTTGCTCGCGCGAGTTTGAAGCGCTGTCGCCAGAGGCATCACGAACAACGCCTTGCTCGCCACCGCGATGTGCACTCTTGGCCGGTCCGCGACCACCGCGGTGTTCGTGGACGCGGGTCGATGGCGCAATGCGCGCGCCGCGACGGCGCTTGCCGGCCGACGCGAAGTCTTCTTCGCTTGGTGCGTCTCCGACCCATACAACCGGCGTGCCGAGCATCTTCTCGATGTCTTTGAGCTGCTTCAGGTCATCGTGCGTGACGATGGACTGGGCCGTGCCTTCCTTGCCAGCGCGGCCCGTGCGGCCGATGCGATGCACATAGTCGTCGCTGTCGCGTGGCAGGTCGAAGTTGAACACGTGGCTGACATCGGGAATGTCGAGTCCACGCGCGGCAACATCACTGGCGGTCAGGAACTTGATGGCGCCCGACCTGAACTTGTCGAGTGTTTCCATGCGGCTCTTCTGATCCATGTCGCCGTGAAGCGCTCCGGCATTGAAGCCGTGCTTCAGCATCGACTTCAACAGGATCGCGACATCGACTTTGCGATTGCAGAAGATGATGGCGTTTTTGATGTCTGCTTGCTCGGAGACGATCAGGTCGCGAAGCGCTGCGCGCTTTTGCCAGTCCTTG
>JANNUW010000063.1:0-2322 GCA_031414095.1 Hyphomicrobium sp.
CACCGAGTCATCTGCGAACCGGAGACCCGTTCGATCGGACTGTTTGGCACGCTCCAAGTTGCAAACTCGGCGCGAGTGGCGACGGCTAGTGTTCCTAGTCTGACGCTTGATAGCCCCAGCGGCGGATAGACCCAACGGCGACCATCCAATTTTCACACCACGCGGACCGCGCTGTTCCCTGTCGCTCGACTGTACTCCCCCCGCGAGAAAATCGATGAAGCTGCGTACCAGATATCGAGCGAGGACAGGATGATCGCTCCTGCCAATCAAAAGTTGATGGCTGAACGCATGCAGCCGAAGAAAATCATCACCCTGAAATCGAGCCACGCGTCGCTGGCATCGATGCCGGTCGAGGTAACCGCATTGATCGACGAGGTTGCCATGACCTCGGTCACCTGATTGATCGATTCGATCGTCGGGCGGCTGATCGAGTCCGGCCGTAGACCCTGTAGCCCAACACACTGCTCTTGCCGTCCCTCGGCGTCGCGAGCGCCTGCATTATGAAGTCGTCTGGAAGGTCTTGATACGCATCGATAAGAACGAAGTGGGTGGAGCGGCATTCCTTCCTGGCGGCTTTGACCAACGCGTCAGTGCAGTCGGATGCACCGCACTTGATCACGAGAACATCCTGCAAGCCGTAGAAGGGCGCGGCCACGCCTGGGGCCTGCCTCATCTCGTACCGAGGCATCCTTCCATCATCAAAGCCGAACAGCTCGATCCACTCTCCGCAGCGGTTCTCCACCATCTTCGCCTGGTTTCCTATCCTACGGAAGAACGAGAAAGAGTTCTCCTTGATGCCGTCTGCGGCCGCAACGAAGATAGACACCCCAGGCACATTGACGGGCGCAATGCCCGCGAGCGCGTTTCGAAGATGATCGATGAGCTTTGCAACGCCGTCCTTTCGACTATCGAACAGATGGCAGTTGTAGCGCTCGGGCACTTTCAGCGATCTCGCTACCTCGGCCATGAAGCGATCCGCGCCGTAAACGTCGCAATACGGCAGGTAAGTTGCCATGGCGTCGATGTCAGTCATATCGCCTTGCTGGATCGTGCGGGTTGCGGCCCGCCTTAGACCGCCAGTTTTTGGCCCCACTGCTAGCCCCACCATTGGCCCCACGCTTCGCATTGACCGGCGGCGCCGGCTGGCTCAAATCGACGGTGCCGCCGGTGTGGGCCCGCAGCACCGTGATCAACCGTTCCGCCTCGCTCGCTGTCTCGTCGATGACGGCGCGGAAATCCGCCTTGCCCACCACGGCATCGTCGAGCCGCCTCTCCCAAACCGCTGTGGTGCCCGGATGACCAGCGCCGGGGCAGCGCCACGCAGCAGCAGAAACAGTTGCAGCCCGGCTGGCGTCGGCACTACCAGCTTGCCATCGGCCGCCAGCCGGTACTGGCGCTTCAGGCCATTGATGATCTGGGCGCGCGTGGCCAGCGTGCCGATGCCCTTCGCCTCCCCTCATCGTAGCGCGACGGCGGCTGGTTCTGCTTCGCCTGCGCGCGCGGATGAGTCAGCGTGGCATTCTGGCCGTCGTCGAGTTGGGGCACCGTCTGGTTGGTCGCGGCTTGGCCGTTAGGCGCAACCGGTACTCGCGCGCCAGCTCAGAGGTTCTCAGGCCTGAACATCTTACGAAAACTCACCTCCCGACCCGACACCATGAATTCCCCATTGCCGCGATAGTGGATCGTGCGCGGGACCTTTGGCGAGGTGGCCACATGCGCCTTCACCACTTGCAAAATAAAAAAGCTGTATTTGTTCAGCAGGCTGGAATCCACAACCTTGCATTCAAAATTGGCGTAGCACTCCTTGATCAGCGGCGCATCGACCATGACGCCCTTCACAGGGGTGAGCTTGAACTTGTCAAATTTGGCAACGTCAGCCCCTGAGCAATTGCCGATGCCGACCACCTGCTTCGCCAAGTCGAAGGTCGGAATGTTGATCACGCATTCCTTGCTGGCCTTGATCATGCCGAAGCTGTGATTGCCGCCTGAGATCATGCAGCCGATCCGGGACGGCTCGAACTCCATGACCGTGTGCCAACCCATGGTCATGATGTTGGTCTCGCCCTTCCAGGCCGAGCTCACGAGCACGATGGGGCCCGGCTCCAGGAACCGGCGTATCTTCGATACGGGGAAGTCTTTCTTCGTGAAGGCTCTCATTCCACTGTCCAGTTCTGCGGCCGACGACGGATCGCGCTTGTGCTCCCCAATCATATGTATATTTCTTGCTTTTTTAGTGAATTACAAATATGATTGGGGAATGACCACACTCGACATGCACCTCGATGACCTGCAATCGCGCGGCCGGGCCACCTTCACCAAAAC
>JANNUW010000064.1:0-1001 GCA_031414095.1 Hyphomicrobium sp.
AGTCTCTCAGTCAAGAGAGCATCTGCGCAAACCAGCATGAGGGAAATAAGCCTTGTCGCCGGCAAGTCGCAAGCGCGATTGCTTGGGGGTAACTACGGCGAAACTGCCGTTTGGTCCTACAACGGTCAGGTCCCTGGGCCCGAGATCCGGGCCCTGCAAGGTGAGCGACTGCGTGTTACCGTCGAAAACCGTCTCGATCAAGAGACGACGGTGCATTGGCACGGCATCCGGATCGCCAACGCGATGGACGGCGTGCCTCATCTCACCCAGGACCCCATCGCCCCCGGCCGAACGTTCGTCTACGAGTTCGATCTGCCTGACGCCGGCACTTATTGGTACCATCCACACCATCACAGTGCCGAACAAGTTGGGCTGTAATGAAGTTGGTTAGCCGAAGGCTCGCCTGGTGCTTGACCAATGGATGCTCATCCGGCGGCTACATCGTAGAGCAGTTTGATATTCAACGCGATGATGATCGCGGCGGTCACCGCCGCGGCCACGGAAAGCCAGCGCGGCGCGATCAGGGGACCCATCTTAGCTTTTGAGGCCGTGAACATCACCAATGGCACGATCGCAAAGGGCAGCTGAAAGCTCAAGATGACTTGGCTGAAGATCAACAGCTTCCCGGTTTGACTCTCGCCGTAGAGGATCGTCACCACGATTGCGGGAATGATTGCAACCAACCGCGTTAACAGACGCCGCATCCACGCCGGCAACCGGATATCGATGAATCCTTCCATCACGATCTGGCCGGCCATGGTAGCGGTGACCGTCGAGTTCAGACCACAACAGATGAGCGCAATGGCGAAAAGAGCTGGCGCCATTGATAGCCCAAGCAGCGGCGCGAGCAGTTCATGCGCGCGACCAAGTTCTGCGACGTCCGTCTGGCCAGTCTTGTTAAAGGTCGCCGCGGCGAGGATCAAGATCGAGGCGTTGATAGTGAGCGCAAACATGAGCGCGACAGTCGAATCGATTGTCGCATACTTCAGGGCCTCGCGCTT
>JANNUW010000065.1:0-3554 GCA_031414095.1 Hyphomicrobium sp.
ATAAACTGTTCGATCATGCCGGTTTCGCCGATCACAGGATTGATGGCATTGACGCGAATGTTGAGCGGCGCCAATTCGGCTGCCATCGATTTCGATAATGTCAGCGCCGCACCTTTGGAGCCGTTGTACCAGGTCAGGCCCGGCCGCGGACGCAGGCCCGCCGTCGACGCCACGTTGATGATCGAGCCGCCGCCGCGTTTTTGCAGTTCGGGCACGGCCGCAATCGCCGTCAGGTAGATCGATTTCACGTTAACGGCGTAGATGCGGTCGAACTCGTCTTCGCTGACGGTCATGAGCGGCTGATTGCGGTGCGTCGTACCGGCATTGTTGACGAGAATATCGAGGCCGCCGAACGCCAGCAGCGTGGCCTTGATCATGGCCTCGACGTCGGCCTTCAGCGTCACATCACAGGTAAATGGAACGGCGGCCGTGCCGATCCCGCTTGCCACCTGTGCCGCGCCGACCGTGTTGATATCGGCGATAACGACCTTGGCGCCTTCGGCCGCAAAGGCCAGCGCGATGCCGCGCCCGAACCCTGATGCTGCGCCCGTAACGATTGCAACTTTGCCGTCGAGTCTCATGGGCGCTGGCACCTCAAGTGGACCCTGGCAGCGCTAGCCGTGCCGCCGCCTCGGCACGGTAGGGGCTCGACGGATAGGTGCCCAGTATTTTCAGCTCGCTTGAGAAGAACGACAGCTCTTCGAGCGCGAGGCGCACCGACTTGTCGCTCAGGTGGCCTTCGATATCGGCAAAAAACATCGAAGCGTTGAAGGTGCCTTCGTGCTGATAACTTTCGATCTTCGTCATGTTGACGCTATTGGTCGCAAAGCCGCCGAGCGCCTTGTAGAGGGCGGCGGGCACATTGCGCACTTTGAAGATGAACGTCGTGATGACGGGGCCGGCGTCGGCATCGGCGTCGTCGGGTTCGCGCGACAGCACGACAAAGCGGGTCGTGTTGTGGTCTTCGTCCTCGACGTTCTCGGCCAAGATATCGAGCGCGTAGAGTTCTGCCGCCAGCCTGGGCGCAAGGGCTGCGCGCGTGGCGTCGCCCCATTCCGAGACCTGCCGGGCAGCGCCCGCGGTATCGCCCGCAACATGCGCAGTGAGTCCCAGCTTGCGCAGAATTTTGCGGCATTGACCGAGCGCGTGCACGTGGCTGTAGACGTCCTTGATGCCGTCGAGTTTCGCCCCCTTGGGCGCCATCAGCTGAAACCGGATGGGGAGAAAGTATTCAGCGACGATATAGAGCCCGGCCTCAGGCAACAGATGATGGATGTCGGCCACGCGGCCGGCGAGCGAATTTTCAATCGGGATCATGGCGAGGCCCGCCGTTCCCGAAGCCACCGCTGCAAGCGCGTCTTCGAAGGTCGCGCACGCCATGGCTTCGAGGCCGGGGTAGGCTTGCGTGCAAGCCAGGTGCGAATTGGCGCCCGGTTCACCCTGATAGGCGATGCGTGTCGAAGGAGGCATGAGAACTCTATTGATGGTTTTGGCGGGCGTCGATCTTACGGGCTTGGACTTAACGGGATTTTGCGGGCTTGAGAAACCTTTTCGCGCGTTCGAGATCAGCCGGCGTATCAACGCCCAGCGGGACAGTGTCCACGATGGCAACATCGATGCGCATGCCGCTTTCGAGAGCGCGCAATTGCTCGAGTTTTTCGCGCAGTTCAAGCGGTGTCGGCCGCAACGATACGAAACGCTCGAGTGCGGCGCGCCGGTAGGCGTAGATGCCGATGTGATGATAGAGCGGGCCGTCGCCGCCCGGAGCCGTCGCGCGCGTAAAGTATAGCGCACGCAGGTGGCTGGGCTTGCCACCGGTTTCGCCGATCGGGGTGCCGATCACCTTGACGACGTTGGGGCTAGTGCGTTCCTCGGCCTCAGTGATTTCGGCTGCGAGCGTCGCGATGTCGGGGCCCTTGCCCCAGCCCGTCGCCAGCAGCGGTGCGATGGCGCTGTTGACGAGACGCGGCTCCAGCGTCGGCAGATCGCCTTGCAGATTGACGATGATGTCGGCATCGCCATCGGGATCGATGTGATTGACGGCCTCGTAGATGCGGTCCGATCCCGAAATGTGGTCCGCCCGGGTCATGACCGCCTCGCCGCCGGCCTCGCGCACGCAGGCGCAGATTTCTTCAGCGTCGGTTGCTACCACCACACGGCCCGATTCCGCCGCTGACGCCCGTCGCCAGACGTGCACGATCATGGGCACGCCATGAATCAGGGCCATTGGTTTGCCGGGCAGCCGGGTCGCCTGCATACGGGCAGGGATGACGATGATGGTCTTGGTCATGGTGGTCGGGCGGGCTGAGAGCTGAGAGCTGAGGTGACAATAGGTCTCGGCTGGCGCGCGCACGCCGCGACACTGGCCAAGTTGCAGTCTGTCGCAGACTTCGCCTAGAACCGCAATTAGAACCCGGTCGTTTAAAAGAGTGAGTCGGGATGCGCCCTCTGCAAGCGGTGCCAGCCTGCCAATTTGGCCAACAGGAATGACCCCATGGACGAATTTGAGGTTTCGAAAGTCGGCGGCGCCGTGGTTGCGGCACTTTTGCTGATGTTCGCGCCGGGCATCCTCTCGAATTTGCGCGACAACCACGACGGCGAGAAAATCGCCGGCTATGCGCTGCCCGTGCCTCAAGCTGTAGATCCCAAGGGCGCGGCCGATGGCGCTGCGCCCGCCGCCGTCGGCGCATTTGATCCGGCGAGCGTCGTGAAGCTCGTCGCGGCCGCCAAGCCCGAAAATGGCGAAGGCATATATAAGCGCTGCGCCGGATGCCACGCCGCAGATAAGGCCGCCAAGAGCGGCGCAGGGCCGAACTTTTGGGGTCTGGTCGGCCGCAAGAAGGGGGCGCAACCTGACTTCAACGGCTATTCCGAAGCCATCAAAGCCAAAGGCGGCGACTGGACTTACGCCGATCTGGCAGCTTTCCTGCACAACCCAAAAGGCTGGATGCCGGGCACGAAAATGGCAGTCGCTGTTAGCGATCCGACCGAACTCGCGGATTTGCTTGCCTATCTGCGCACGTTGTCGGATGCGCCTGCACCTTTGCCGTAACACATTGATGCTTCGCATTTATTGATGCTCTTTGCCCCGGCCCTGCCAAACTTTGGTGGGGCCGTATTGCATCTTGCCGATCTTTAATTGGAGAGCCGTCCGTGAGCCATGTTAATTGATTGAAGACATGCATTGAAAGGGACGGCGGCCCCTGGCCCGCATTCTCGACCAACAGGGTTTGCCGCTTCATGATGATCCGCCGTTTTGCCTCGTCCTTGGCGCTCGCGCTGTTCGCCGCCGTTGCCTTCAGCGCTGGCGTGAGGGCGCAAGAGGCAGCACCTGCCGCGACCACGGCACTGGCACCTGCCATTCCCGTCCGGCACCATGCACTTTCTCTCATCGGCGAGCCGAAGTTTAAGGCAGATTTTAAAAACTTCGATTGGGTCAATCCCGATGCGCCCAAGGGCGGCAACGTTCGCATGTGGGCCGACGGCACCTTCGATAACCTCAACCGCTTTACGATCAAAGGTGTCGAAGCCGAGGGCTTGGCGTTGCTCAACGA
>JANNUW010000066.1:0-1039 GCA_031414095.1 Hyphomicrobium sp.
TAGCCGCCGATACCGCCTGAGCCCATTATCGCAATTCGCATTGCCGAACCTCCGCCCTTGGGACTCATCCCCTCTTCGGATCCCAATCTTCTCCCGGCTTGTCGCCGACGAGCGAGCCAATCCTGCGTACAAAGGCCCACATTAAGGCGGCCATTGAGAGCGTGAGAGCCCCGGCAAACAAATGAACTCCCTGCCATGGCGGCACTAGGGCGTTAACAAGCAGGATGATGGCACTGAGACTATTTGCCAAAAACGATGACCTCACTGACCATGACATGGGTTCCTTGGCTACTACATGCCGGCGGTGGACGTTAGTGGCCACCGTGCTCCCCATGATGACGGCCGCAAGCCCGCTTGAAACGGCCCAAAGGGCAACGGTACTCAATTCATAAAACGAAACCAATGGCGGAAGAAGAGCCGAAATTGCAATCGCAAATCCGAACGAGATGAAAGACGTGATCAGGTAGACGTCGAAGTTGGATAGTTTTCCGCCCATGGTCTGGCGCAAGAGCATGACCAATGCAGAAACCGCAGTAAATGTAACTGCTATCAACGACAGATTGAACAAGTAGGTTTCGCCAGGCACTTCCATAATTTTCCCCACCATTGGGGCCGGGAATCCCAGCCGCTGATCAAATCAATTCTGCTTCTTCGACTTTAAGCCAGCTCAACCAAATAGAAAGACAAGCACCTAACCGGCCCCGAGTCCATGGCAGACAAAAAAATCCCCGCGGCCTTTCGGTAGCTGGCGAGTTTGAGAAAGTTAGGCCTCATCGAGGACGGTCAATTTCTGCAATCCCTCTTGAATCCCCGTGTGGGCCTTCTCATTGCGCTGAACCATGAGCGCTATGGCCGCCTTAGATGCCTTGTCAGGGTGACCGGCATCGAAAGGAGGATTCGGGTCGTACTCGATGCCAAGCTGGATGGCTTGCGCAACCTCAGGCCCAGCAAGTTCGGCCACGATGCTGAATGCGAAGTCAATCCCTGACGATACACCGCCCGCCGTGAAGACATTGCCGTCGCGCACGACGCGCGCCTT
>JANNUW010000067.1:0-2586 GCA_031414095.1 Hyphomicrobium sp.
GGTCTCGGGTGATTTTTTCGTTTTGGTGATGGGGTCAGACCCATGGGTCTGTCCCCGTATCGAAGGGATCTATGTTTCAATCGCTGACAGACCGCCTCTCAGGCGTGCTCGACAAGCTGACGCGGCGCGGCGCGCTGACCGATGGCGATGTCGCTGA
This sequence comes from Hyphomicrobium sp., assembly GCA_031414095.1. Taxonomy (GTDB): domain Bacteria; phylum Pseudomonadota; class Alphaproteobacteria; order Rhizobiales; family Hyphomicrobiaceae; genus JANNFX01. The sequence goes on from JANNUW010000067.1 coordinate 158, forward strand.
GGCGATGCGCGAGGTGCGCCGCGCGCTGCTCGAAGCCGACGTGGCGCTCGACGTGGTCAAGGATTTCACCGAGGCCGTGAAGGCCAAGGCCATTGGTCAAAACGTGGTCAAGTCGGTCACGCCCGGTCAGATGGTCGTCAAGATCGTCAATGACGAGCTTGTGCGCGTGCTGGGCTCGACGGCCGAACCGGTCGATCTGCAGGCGACGCCGCCCGTCATCATTCTGATGGCGGGTCTGCAGGGCTCGGGCAAGACCACGACGTCGGCGAAGATAGGCTACCGGCTGACCAACCGCGATCGCAAGAAGGTGCTGCTGGCCTCGCTCGACACGCGCAGGCCGGCCGCCCAAGAGCAGTTGCGCGTGCTTGGCGAGCAGACTGGCGTCGCAACGCTGCCGATCGTGGCCGGTCAAACGCCGTTGCAGATCGCGCGCCGCGCTCACGACGCCGGCCGTCTTGGCGGCTACGACGTCGTCATTCTCGACACCGCCGGCCGCACCTCGATCGACGAAGCGCTGATGCAGGAAGTGGCCGAGATCAAGGCCGCTACCAACCCGCATGAAATACTGCTCGTGGTCGACAGCCTCACCGGCCAGGACGCGGTCAACACCGCGAAAGCCTTCGACGCGCGCCTGGGCATTACCGGCACCGTGCTGACGCGCGCCGACGGCGATGGGCGCGGCGGCGCAGCGCTATCGATGCGCGCTATCACGGGCAAACCGATCAAGCTTTTGGGCGTCGGCGAAAAGTGGGACGCTCTCGAAGAGTTCGATCCCAGGCGCATCGCCGGCCGAATATTGGGCATGGGCGATATCGTCGGCCTCGTCGAGCGTGCGTCTGAAACCATCGACGTCGCCAAAGCCGCCAGCATCGCCCAGAAGATGAAGAAGGGCGAGTTCGATCTCGAGGATCTGGCCGAGCAGTTGGCGCAGATGGAACGCATGGGCGGTATGAGCGGAATGATGGGCATGATGCCCGGTGTCGCGAAAATGAAAAACCAGATCAACGAAGCCGGCATTACCAAGGATTCCAAACGCCAGCGCGCCATCATCGGATCGATGACGCGCAAGGAGCGCCGGGTGCCGAAAATTCTCGACGCTAAGCGCAAGCGGCGCATCGCCGCCGGTTCGGGCACCAAGGTCGAAGACATCAACAAGCTTCTGAAGATGCATCGCAACATGGCGGACGTCATGAAAACCATGGGCCGCAACCCTGGCATGATGGCGAAAATGGCAGGCGCGATGGGCTTGGGCGGAATGCCAGGCGGCGGCGCGGCGCCAAGCGCCGACGAATTGGCCAAGATGCAAAAGGAGCTGGGCGCGCTCGATCCCAACGCCATCGCGCAGTTGCCGGCGGAATTGCGCGACAGTCTGCCAAAAGAGTTTGGCGGCATGGGTGCGTCCGCGCCAGCTAAGGCTGGAGCCAAACTTCCAGGTCTGGGCGGTGCGCCTTTGTTGCCCGGCCTCGGCGGCGCCATGCCGAAGTTTCCCTTCGGCGGATTGGGCCGCAAGAAATGAGTCTCGATTTTTTCCTGTCGATGGACTTCTGGAAGTTCGCGCTGCCGATCACAACGCTGATCGCGGCTTTCATGTCGGCCCTGTTCGCGTTTCTGAGCTGGCGCGCCGAGGGTTCGCGCCGCCAAGCCGAGGCCCGCCGCGTGCGCCTCGAAGCGACTATCGACGATCTGGCCGAGCTGTTTGCCGCTGTCCCGCACGAGCGAGCCAAGTGGGACGCTTCCTTCACGCAGACGTTCGTCGAGAAGCTGTGCAAGGTCGACTTCCGGCTCGACGACGACAATCCGCACGCCAGAACGCTCGTCGAGCAAATTCAAAAAATTCTGCCGCAAGAGCAAAAGAACCGCGATAGCGAGCACATGGCTCTCTACAACGCGGCACGCTCGACGGCGAAAGACTACCTCGATCTCGAATGGAAAAAGTTCAAGGCCGAGACCGGAACACGAGACTGAAATTCCACCCAACACCAAAACACTAACGTTCAGGAGACCAAATAGAATGTCAGCCAAGATCAGACTTTCGCGCGGTGGCTCGAAGAAGCGCCCGTATTATTACATCGTCGTCGCCCACGTTTCCGCGCCGCGCGATGGCCGCTACATCGAGCAGATCGGGACCTTCGATCCCATGCTTAAAAAGGACAACCCTGAGCGCCTGAAGCTCAACACCGAACGCGCCGCCCACTGGCTGAAGTCTGGCGCGCAGCCGACCGATCGCGTCGCGCGGTTCTTAGATGGCGCCGGTTTGCTCAAGCGCACGCCCGTCAAGAGCGTGTCCAAAGCATTGCCCAAGAAGAAGGCCCAGGAGCGCACGAAGGCCGCTGCCGACAAGGCCGCCCAGGCTGCCGAAGCCGCGTGAGTGTTTCGCGGTGTCTGACCCGTCGGGTCTGACACCCTTACCACCCGCGCGCGCATCTGCC
>JANNUW010000068.1:0-1993 GCA_031414095.1 Hyphomicrobium sp.
GATGGCTTCGACGGCGCGATCGTAAAGCTGGCGTTGCGACGCTGGGTAGAGAAGTGCCCAACTGTTGATCATGCGACCCTCGCACGTGAAGCTTACGCGCTCGTAGAAGTGCATGTCGCCCCGCGTGCCCGACACGATGAACCAGGTGCGATGCTGGGGCCCGTAATCGATATTGGCGCCCGTGTAGTTTTCAGAAAGCAATTGCGTGCGGTAGTCCAGAAGCCCCACCGCCTCATCGTTGGCGAATGCCGCCACGATGAGCTTGGCCGTACCGTCGCGCGAGATGAAGACCTGCCCATCGTCGCTCACTGGCCCTGCCGCCGGCGCAAAGACATTGCCCGGATAGGCGATCTGGAATCCATGGCGGGGATGCGAGACGGTCGCCCAATCAGCGAAGCGCTTATCATAGCCACTCGCGGGCGCCGTGGGCGTAGCGCCCCAAATCGTTAAAATGCTCAAAGACCAGAGAATTGCGCGCTTGCCGGACATGACCTGACGAGCTCCTCGCGCGCGCCTGCATACAAACGGCCGCGCCCGCGCATACACCATGATAGCGACCTTACCCCGGCATTTGAAGTACAACCGGAGGCGGTCTTCAAACAAATGCGTGATATCCGTTCTGATGCCGGTTGGAGACGGTAATGGAGCGCCAACTTTCAAGACCTTCACAGCGCTGTCATGCGCGGCTAGTATCCCGCCCGCAGTCCGCAAGTTAGTCACGGGTTGCGACGGAACTTAAGGAAGTGAATCAAGGTCGTGCAAGCACATGCTGCATCGCCGGAAGCCTTTCCGGCCCTGGTTCTGAACGCCGACTTCCGGCCCCTGAGCTACTACCCATTGTCGCTCTGGAGCTGGCAGGAGTCGGTGAAGGCCGTCTTTTTGGATCGCGTCAACATCGTTTCGGAATACGACCGCAAGGTGCATTCGACGAGCTTCGAGATGTTCCTGCCCAGTGTCGTGTCTCTGAAAACGTTCGTGAAGCCAGCGCTTTATCCTGCATTCACCCGGTTTAACGTGTTCCTGCGCGATCGCTTCACCTGCCAGTACTGTGGTGATCGCGACGACCTGACCTTCGACCATGTCATTCCACGGTCCCGCGGCGGCCAGACCAAGTGGGACAACGTCGTCGCCGCGTGCTCGCCGTGTAACCTGCGCAAGGGTGGCCTGATGCCCGACCGGGCCGGCATGCGCCCGCATCAGGCGCCCTATCGTCCGACGGTGTTCGAACTGCACCGCAACGGCCGCCTGTTTCCGCCCAACTATCTGCACGAGAGTTGGATGGACTATCTCTACTGGGATACGGAGCTCGAGCCGTAGGTTGAGTGTTGTCTCACTTCTCACCATTACAAAATCGTAATGAATTTAAGTGTAGACATTTTTTGGTTGACTCCGCAAAAATCAATTGACTCGTAACTCCGACTCGCCATGTTAGCCGAGTCGCTTTGCTCCTCCGGTACTCTATTTCGGCGGGGTATAGCCTACATAAGGGCCCCTGCGGGGGCCCTTTCTACATGGAGTTCCCATGGCCTGCGTGGCAATTTTTGTGGACGCAGGTTATCTCTTTGCTCAGGGTTCCGCCGCTCTTACCGGTTCGAAGAAGAGACGAGATGAGATGAGCTTCGTCTTAATGTAACAGCGGTGATCGCAGAGTTTATGGCTGTAGCCCAGTCAAAAGCTCGTGCCTGTGAAATATTGCGCATTTATTGGTATGACGCCTCGCTACAATCGCGTGGGCTCTCACTTGAGCATGCCACTCTGGCACACTCAGATTACATCAAGCCGTCTTGGCCAGCTGAACAACCAAGGTGAACAAAAAGGGGTCGACTCACTTATCGTCACAGATATGATCGAACTCGCTCGAAATCGATCGGTAAGCGATGTTGTCCTTATTTCCGGTGACGAAGATGTAAGGGTCGGCGTTCAAATTGCACAAAGTTTCGGCGTACGAGCACACCTGCTGGGCATCGTTCCATGTCGCGGTTCCCAATCAATC
>JANNUW010000069.1:0-2239 GCA_031414095.1 Hyphomicrobium sp.
TGGTACGCCTTGCATGGCTATGACGTTCAGGCGCCGGAATCCGAACGTGGTATGTTTGGCCATAGCCGGGTGCTGCCGCCGGAACGCCGTACAATCAACGGGGCCCATGAGATTTGCCGGTTGCTCCTGGTCAAGGCTGCCCGCCGCATGAGGCGAGGCAAGTATCATGCTTCCGGCCTGTGGCTGGGACTCTCCATTAGGGACGGCGATTGGTCCCGCAAGCGCACCGTGCCCGCCGTGAGGGACGACAAGGCCCTCCTGGAGGCCCTGGAAGCCTTGTTTGCGGATGTAAGGCGGGAATACCCGAATGGCCTCACAATCTTCAGCGTTAGCGCAACGCTTTACGACCTCACGCCTAATGACCAGCGCCAAATGGACATGCTTTTGGACGATGACGCCGAGCGACAGCGCTTTGAGGCCATCACCGATGCTATGGACAGGCTCAATGCCCGATTTGCCCGGACCGTTGTGAGCCTTGGCCCATGGAATCCGCCGGCGGGTGGCCATGTGGGCGGCAAAATCTCTTATTGCCGGATTCCAGATGCGGAGGATTTTCTGTGAACTGGAAAACCGAACTACAGGTGCGGGATTTGGAGCCAGGGCAACGGCTGGAGATGACTTGCAAGACCTGCGGTCACGTCCACTATGTGACCCCCGATCAGATTGTGGCTTCCCCCGAGAGGGAGTTCCTATATCTTGATGAAGTTGAGCGGGAAACGTACTGCAAAGCCCGAAGGTGCCTTGGGAACGTCCGCATGGCGCTGATCAGGAAAGGTTCAGCCAGCGGGTTCGTCGGGGGCATGGCCTAGACTCCACGCTCAATCCAGAGTTTGATTAAACTACCGCTGTCAACCACGATAGCTTCACAGGGGAACTACACATGGCTAAGAAGGCAAATAAGTCTGCTGTTAAGAAAGCAAAAGTAAAAAAGCCTGCAAAGAAAAAAGTGGCTGCTAAGAAAACTGACAAGAAAACTTACTCGGTAAAGGCCGCCAAAAAGACAGCTAGGGCGTTTGTGAAAGCGGCTGGAAAAAGAACCTCAGCGGCGAGAAAATCCGGAACAAAGTTGGTTCGTCGCGCAATCAAGGCCGTTGTAGACGTTGCCACGCCAATCCTTCCCGGTGGCGATACCAAAAATTAATTCGTTCAGCGATGTGCAACCTATATGCGAATCTAGTCAATCAGGCAGAGTTAGAGCCCGGACTGGGGCGCAAAGAGACTACCGGAGGTAACCGCTTAGTGACGCCCTGCCTTTAATTTTCGCCATAACGAGATAATGATCTGGTGAGAAATGTCATCGGCGTCTTCCGACCAGTCCGCTTTTTTCATCAGTTCAGAGTCTTCGGACCATAATCCGAAATGATTGCGAACATATAGACCAAGCGAAAAATGGAACTGGTGTAATTCACTCTCATCGCCTATTGCTACAATCTCAGCTTTCTCATTTTCAGTGATCTGAAGTTGAAGAAGATTTGCGGCTTCTTCTATTGAGGTCGGAAATTGTCTGTTTTCCATTTGACTCCTGCTACGCTGCTCTCTTGCCCGTAAATGTCACAACCCTATTTGCCTTCTTATGGGGCTCACAGAACGCCGCCCAAGCTTCCATGAGTTTGCGGCGCTTCTCAAGGGCCTTGCTCCGTCGATAGGCCCTTTCCACTGCGTCGCCGACCTTGTGGGCAAGCGCAGCCTCCGCGAGTTCCCGTGGAAACAGGGTTTCATCACCGCACCAATCGCGGAAAGATGAGCGGAAACCATGCACTGTCGCGTTTTCCACCTTCATTCGGCGTAACAGCATTTCCATGGCCATGCTGCTCAGGGGCTTATCGTGCCGCTGGCCGGGAAAGACGTAGTCTGAAATGCGGGCCTTATGTAGGCGGCGGAGTATTTTCACGGCTGCATCTGATAAGGGTACCGTGTGTTCCTCGCCAGCCTTCATCCTCTCCCTCGGAACGGTCCAGATTTTCTGCTTGAGATCAATTTCGGGCCAAGTTGCCTTCAGGACCTCGCTGGTCCGGCCAGCCGTGAGAATGGCGAACTCCAAGGCACGGGCGGCCATCGCCTCAGCCTTTCGCAGCCTTCCCACGAAAGTCCGGACTTCCCGATAGTCCATGGCGGCAAGATGCCCCCTTGAGAGCTTTTTTCTTTGGGGAAGGACGTTCTTCAGATGCCCACGCCAGCGGGCCGGGTTCTCCCCGTCACGCCAGCCCTTTGCCTTGGCAAAGTCGAGAACAAGCTCAAT
>JANNUW010000070.1:0-2160 GCA_031414095.1 Hyphomicrobium sp.
CTCTGTCAGCGATTTTGATGCCGCTCTGGTCTGCTCGACAAGGAGCCGGACGACCGGGCTGAGCGTTCGATTTCGCAGCGTGAAGAGAGCGATCGGTACCGGTGGAATCCCCAGATCGACTTGCAATGCTTTAAGCGACCAGGGCTTGGCGTAGTAGCGTAGAGTTGAGCCATGCATAATGGTGAGGAACCTACCCGTCGTTAGCAATTGCATCCGCACGTGCATCGAGAAAGTCGTGACACTTTCCCGGGGCGGCTCCATTCCGCCTGCACGCAATGCCTTTGAAAAATGCGCCGCAATCAATGAGTCCGTCGGGAACATGACCCAAAGTTCATGCGCGAGGTCCGCAAGCGCGATTTTGCGACGGTGGGCCCATCGGCTCCGAACCCCAGCCACCACGAAGAAACGATCCTCGCAGAGGACTTCCATATCGACGTCGGCGTCGCGGAGCGGCATCAGAACCCGTCCCAGCATCAGATCAAGACTGCGTTCGTGAAGCGCTCGGAATTGCTGCTCGCCGGGCTGAGCATCGACGGCGTGCACCACAACCCGGGGGTGCTGTTGCGACATGCGATCAATGATGGCGGGCACGAACCCTGCCATCAATGATTCCGGGCTTCCAATCCGCACCTCTCCGACACTAGGGTCAGCCAGGAACTCAATGTCTCTGATCCCCTGCTTAAGCTCTTCGAAGACGACATGTCCGCGCTTGAGGAGCGCGTGCGCGTAGATCGTGGGCTCGACACCCTTGGAGTTGCGGTCAAGAAGTTGAACCCGAAGCGCGTCCTCCAGGTTCGCGATGGATTCGGAAACTGCGGGCTGGGACATGCCGAGCTGCCTGGCGGCCTTGGCCATGCCGCCGCACTCGACGACAGTCGAAAGAATATGAAGATCGCGCAATTTGAGCCGGCGACCGATCCGGTTCTCCCAGCTCTTGTCCTGGCAGGCCATCGGATTTACCTATTGGCTTAGAGGCAGATGCGAGGTTCCGCTTCTAACACAGCTTCTCCATGCTGGCTGCTGTCAGCTCAGCCTTGGAGGAAGCCATGCCAGCCTTGTTAGCCCTCTTCCCGCCGTTCCCGCAGCGCATATGGGCGGTCTTCTGTGGCGCAGCCGCTCTCTTCGGCCTCTCCACCTTGGCTGGCGCGACGGCCGCCGAGATCAAGGTCCTGAGCACTATCGCGGTGAAGGCGGTGATGGAGGAAGTGCTCCCCCAATTCGAGACCAGCAGCGGGCATACTGTATCGATTGAATTCGGTACCTCCGCGGTGCTGAAACGCCAGCTCGACGCGGGCGGCAGGTTCGACGTCTTGATTGTTACGCCGCCCGAGATGATCGATGACCTAATCAAGCAGGACAAGGTTGCGGCCGGCACTCGCACCGATTTTGCCCGCACCAGTATTGGCGTTGCCGTGCGTGCTGGTACGCCGAAGCCGGACATTATGTCAGTCGACGCTTTCAAGAGGGCACTCGTGTCGGCAAGGTCGGTCGGCTACACCGATCCGGCACGTGGCGGCACCTCTGGTGTCTACCTTGCCGGATTGATCGAGCGTCTTGGCATTGGCGCTGAACTAAAACCCAAGACGAGGTTGAGTGGAGGCATCCCAGCCCTCGTCGATGCACTCGTCAGCGGTGATGTCGAGATCGGCATGCTGCAAATAAGCGAAATCGTGCCGGACAGCAGACTCGCACTTGTCGGACCGTTGCCTCCCGGGTTGGAGAAAACGACTGTGATTGCGGCGGGCCTCATGGCAGGCAGCGCACACCCGGAAGCAAGCAGAGCACTCATAAGATTTCTCACATCCCGGGAGGCAGTGTCCGTGATTGTGGCAAAAGGCATGGAGCCGATGTGATGAGCAGCCTGCTGCTTCGGACACGGGTCCCCATCCCTGGCGGGCGAATGCTTCGAATTGGGTAACGGCAGAAAGTGGCAGAACCCCGCCAATAACGTCGTTCAGTTTGCAATGGACACCTGGCGCCAGCCTGCGCCGACAAAAGCTGTCGAATTCGGCTTCTTGGTCTTCTCCGGTGCCCCTGTGTAGACCTCCTGGCGACCTGTGACGGAGCATTCAGTCGCGCATTTCCCCCTTTCTCTCACATCGCATCGACCAGCGCACGGACTCCCAGAATCGTCATCACGCGCTTCATATTGTAGGCGAG
>JANNUW010000071.1:0-19480 GCA_031414095.1 Hyphomicrobium sp.
TGCGATGTGCCCGGCGAACAGCTGAAGGCCGGTGATGTCGGCACCGTGGTCATGGTTCACGAGAATGGCAAGGGCTTCACGGTCGAGTTCATGACCTTTTCCGGCGACACGATTGGCGTGGTGACGCTTGATGCCAAGGACGTGCGGCCGATCAGTGCACGCGAGATCGTCCACGCGCGCGCTGTAGCTTAGCACGACTCTGCGTTAACACATCCAAATCCCCGCTTTTTCTTGCGGTGCACTCAGGAACGGTCTATCGGGGCGTCTGCTCTTATAATCTGCTCAGCCCTAGCGAAAGTTCCCGGACAATGCCCGCCTCCGCATTAATGACTGTCATGATGACTGCTGCGCGCAAAGCCGGCCGGGGGCTGACGCGCGATTTCGGCGAGGTCGAGCAGCTTCAGGTGTCGGTCAAGGGTCCCGCCAATTTCGTGACCGAGGCCGATCACAAGGCGGAAGAAATCATCTATCGCGAATTGTCGAAAGCACGCGCCGATTACGGGTTCCTGATGGAGGAGCGCGGCGAGGTCGCCGGTGCCGACAAGAGCCACCGCTGGATCGTCGATCCGCTCGATGGCACGACCAATTTTCTGCATGGCATCCCGATGTTTGCGGTGTCGATCGGTTTGGAACGCGAGGGGCAACTCGTGGCCGGCGTGATCTACAACCCGATTGCCGACGAAATGTTCACGGCCGAGAAGGGCAAGGGTGCCTTCCTTAACGACAACCGCCGGCTGCGCGTGGCGGCGCGTAAAAGTATTTCCGACGCCGTGGTCGCGACCGGCATTCCCCATCGCGGCCGTCCGGGTCATCCCGGCTTCATGAAAGAAATGCAGGCTGTGATGGCCGAAGTCACCGGCCTGCGCCGCACGGGTTCGGCGGCACTCGATTTGGCCTGGACCGCGGCCGGACGCTTTGACGCCTACTGGGAGCGCAACATCAAGCCCTGGGATATGGCGGCGGGACTGTGCATTCTGCGCGAAGCGGGCGGCATCGCCCTCGATCTCGAGGGCGGCGACGACATGCTGGCGAGCGGCAACGTCATTGCCGGCAATGCAGCCATCGTCAAAGGCTTGCTGCCCCTTCTGGCCCCCTCAAAAATGCGCGCCTGAACGCGCGCGCCTGTCCTGAATTACACTTTCTGCGTTACCGGCCAAGCGCGCGGGCACGCGTGCATTGAGCCGGGATCGCGTCCCTATTTGCCTGGACGTGATCCCGGACCGGCGCGCCTCGCATCCGCCCGCCGCCCCGTCCGGGAACGCAGGAGTGGGATATCACCAAGGGCTCAGGCACTCACTCCAGCAGTTCGGGCATGTAGTGGTCGCGGGCGAGATTGCTGAAGCGGGTGAATTGCGCTTCGAAGGCGAGCTGCACCGAGCCCACGGGGCCGTGGCGCTGTTTGCCGATAATAACTTCACCCTTGCCCGAGACCGACATCATCTTGGTCTGCCACTCGTGGAACTCGGCCGTGCCTTCGGACGGCTTGGTGCGCTCGACGTAGTATTCTTCGCGGAACACGAACATGACGACGTCGGCGTCCTGCTCGATCGAGCCCGATTCACGCAGGTCCGAGAGCTGCGGACGCTTATCTTCGCGCTGTTCGACGGCACGCGACAACTGCGACAGCGCAATGATCGGAACGGCCAGTTCCTTGGCCAGCGCCTTGAGCCCCGTGGTGATCTCGGTGATTTCCTGAACGCGGTTGGCATTGGCGTTTTTCGACGAGCCCGATAGCAGCTGCAAATAGTCGACAATCAGAAGCCCGAGCCCCTTCTGGCGCTTGAGCTTGCGCGCACGCGCCGCCAGCTGTGCGACGGTAATGCCGCCGGTCTGGTCGATGTAGAGCGGAATGCGCGCCATTTCCTGACTGACTTCGACGAGCTTGCGGAACTCGGGTTCTTGAATCATACCGCGGCGAATTTTCTCAGAACCGATTTCGGCCTGTTCCGACAGAATACGAGTGGCCAGCTGTTCTGCCGACATTTCGAGCGAGAAGAAGCCGACGATGGCGCCGTCGAGCACCTTGTCGGTGCCGTCCGGCTGGCGCTCGCATTTGTAATTGCGGGCGATGTTGTAGGCGATGTTGGTAGCGAGCGCGGTTTTACCCATCGACGGCCGGCCGGCGAGCACGATCAAGTCGGACGGTTGCAGCCCGCCCATCTTGTTGTCGAGATCCGATAGTCCCGTCGCCAGTCCCGAAAGGTGTCCGGCGCGCTGGTAGGCGCTGTTGGCCATATTGATGGCGTTGGTCAGCGCGTCGCCGAAGGCCTGGAAGCCCTGGCCGTATTTGCCCTTTTCGGCCAATTGATAAAGACGGCCTTCCGCCTCCTGGATCTGCAGCTCCGGCGGCTGATCGACAGGACTATCGTACGCGACGTTGACGAGATCTTCGCCGACGATGATCAACTGGCGGCGGATGGCGAGATCGTAGATGGTCTGGCCGTAGTCATGCGCATTGATGATCGTGGTGGCGCTGGCCGCCAAGCGGCCGAGATACTGCGGCACAGTCATGTGCGTATCGATCGGCTCGGCGTTCTCAAAAAACGTCTTGAGCGTGACGGGCGTCGCCTGCTTGCCCGCCTGGATCAGCTTGGACGCGATTTCATAAATCTGCGCGTGCAACGGATCGTAGAAGTGCTCCGGATCGAGGAACGCCGAGACTCGATCGAGCGACTCGTTGTTGATCAGCACGGCCCCCAGCAAAGCCTGTTCGGCTTCGATGTTGTGGGGGACTTGCCGGAAGTGGACAGGCTCGGAGGCCTGAGCGGCCGTTCGGAGCTGTTCGGAGGGAAATAAAGCGGTTTGTGCCATGCGGGATGTCTTGCCAGACTCGGGGCGCTTACGACAGGCCCGCGCGTGTGGCTCGAGGCCGTCGTCCTCATTATGCACAGCCGCAAGATATTTTGATTGCGCCGGACAGAATCACCCACGGCTAGCGCTAAGTATGAGCAACTTTTGGGAGAAAGCCCGGGCCGCGCAGGGCCTGTTCCAAGCGGAACAGCGGCGCGGGCTGGGCGGGCTTAGAACCATCATACAAACAACACTGGCGATCCCGCCGAACTGATGGAGACGACGATGACCCGCACAACCGTACTCACTGCCCTCGCAGCTTCGCTGATCGGCACGCTCTGCGTTTCGGCGACAGCGCAAGCCGGCGGCATGCGACTGGGCTTTGGTGGACCGATGGCGTCGTTCGTGGCCACGCCCACCCATGGCGGTTCAAGCTACCGGGCGCCTTCAAACTATGGCCGCGGCGCCAAATGTGCCCCCAAGAGTTCGCAGCCGCAGGTCGCCAGCGTCCGTCATGCAGAACCCAAGCGCGCCAAGGTTCAGCAGTCCGAGCCCCGTATTGCCCGCCAGGAGGCCAAGCCCGTTCGCGAGACTAAAGTGGCGTCCGTCCAGCGCGAGCCGACAGAGACGGTTGGCAAAGTCATCTCAGTTGATAAGGTGACGAGCACGGCACAAGCTGGCGCGAGTGGTTCCAACGCTCTGGCTCAAACGGACATCGCTGCAACAACGGCTGCCGCGGTGGTCGCAACGACGCCAGTTGTCGAGACGGCCGCTCCCGTCGCGACACCAGTTGCGGCCCTCGAAACGCCCGCTATAGCGCCTGTCGCGACGGTTGAACCGCCGGTCGCCGTCGCCGAGACCAAGGCGGCTGCCGCGCAAACGCTGGCCGAGCCGGCTGCGGTCAAGAAACCCGAAGTCAAGGCGGTTGAGGCCGCCCGCAACGTCGGTTGCAAGAAGTTCATCCCCTCGGTCGGCGTCACGATCGACGTGCGTTGCGCAAAATAAACCCACGATTGCCAGGTGCGGTGGGGCTGGACGTTCATCCAGCTTCGCCGCACACTGGCGCTCAAGCCCTGAAATCACGCCTCGCAAAGCTTCTAGGAACAGTGTCATGACATCGGACGGCGGCACACTGGGACTGGTCAAGGCCGTCAAGATGGCGCCCAAGATCGCCTATCGTAATTTGTTTCATGACCGCCTCAGCCTTCTGGTGACGCTTATAGGCATCGTGTTTTCAGTGGTGCTCGTTGCCATTCAATGCGGGCTGTACCTGGGCTCGGAGCGCACCATTGCGACCGTCATTGACAAAGCCAGCGCCGACCTGTGGGTCGTGCCCATTGGCACCAAGAGCTTCGACGATCCATCGCTTCTGATCGGCCGCGAAAAGCACGCGATTTTATCGACGCCGGGTGTGGCGTCCGTCGAGTCGATGGTCGTGGGCTTCTCAGCCTGGCGCAAACCCCACGGTGGCAAGAAGGCCTTCATCCTTGTCGGGCTCGATTATGAAAACGGCGGCCTCGCGCCTTGGAACCTTGATCAGGGCACGATCGAGGATCTGGCAGCGCCGTACTCGGTCGCGATCGACAAATCCTACTTCAAGGACTTGGGCATCGAAAAAATCGGCGACTTTGCCGAGATCAACAACATGCGGGTCCGCGTCGGTGCGGTGACCAAGAACATCCGCTCGTTCACGACGTTGCCTTATGCCTTCACCACCATCAACCGGGCGCGCCAGTTCACCAATGCCAATCCCGAGCAGGCGACCTACCAGCTCGTCACGCTGGCCCAGGGTGCGGATCTGGAATCGGTGCGCGGCGATTTGATCGCACGGCTACCCGACGCCGAAGTTCTGACACAGGAAGAATTCCGCACGCGCAGCGTCAACTACTGGCTGTTCAAAACAGGGGCCGGCATGGCGCTTATTTCGGGCGCGATTCTCGGCATCATCGTCGGCGTCGTCGTCGTGGCGCAGACCCTCTACGCCAGCACCAAGGACCACCTGAACGAATTCGCGACCTTGCGCGCGCTGGGTGCATCGGCTGGCTACATTCACACGGTCATTCTGATCCAGGCCATTTTGAGCGCCATCCTGGGCTATCTCGTGGGAATCGCAATGGCGATGAGCGTGGTGCGGCTCGCGCAAGGCACGACGCTCAACGTGGTGATGACGCCACCGCTCGCCGCCTGGATGTTCGCGCTGACAGTCGGCATGTGCATCATCGCCGCTATCTCGGCGATCTTCAAAGTCACCCGCATCGATCCCGCTGGTGTGTTCAACAGGTGAGGCTCAGGCTATCAGATTGGCGCGCAGGTCTTTTAGCAGGACGAACAAATGATACGGATCCGATTGGGAGGATGTGAAATCAAAGCGCTCATAAAAAGCACGGGCAGGATCGTCTTTGGCGTGCACGACAAGAGCGCGAATGCCCGCAATGTCGGCGGCCTGGAGTGTGCGTAGCATCGCGTCTTTCAGAAGGCCGGAACCAATGGCTTTGCCTTGATTGCGCGACGCAACTGCAAGCCGAGCCAAGACCATCACAGGAACCGGATGGCGCGCCAATCCTTTGCGGAGCCGCTCGGCCGCCTGCTTGTAGGCCACCTCGCCCACTACCAGTGTGTAATAACCGACGATTGTTTCGCCCGAGAGACCTGCATAAGTTTGAGCCGCACCGGCCGTCTGGTTCTGCAGAGCATAGCGCGAAAGAAACCGATTGAGTGGCTCACGTCCACAGTCGAATGCGCCTGTATCGTGATGAGGTTTAAGCTTCTCGATAACGAGGCTTTTACTCACGTTTTATTCGACCGTTCAAAGACGCTTTGCTGATCAAGCAACTTCGCCAGTCTGGGTTTTGGCGCCGTGGGCGCATCGAGCGCCTTATGAAAGTCGCGCCACGCCTCGGCGCTCAACCCGAAGCGTTGCCGATCCGGCAACGTTTCGGCTGCGCGGCTGAGAGCGCTTTCGAGCACGAAGACGGAGACTGACAGCTGCTGTGCGGCGGCAGCACTCTGCAATATGCGCTTGGCGCTGGCGCTGAGACGAAGATCGAGCTTTTCGCTGCGCGTTGAAGTGGCCATCAAGCATACTCCTTGTATATCAGAATATGGCATCTATGCCTGACAATGTCATGACCTCAATTGAGGCCAAGTGCGCGAAGATGCGGGCTATTCTTCGGGTAAGTTTCAATCGGGGTAATCAGCCCGCTGCCGAGCGATAGAAGTCTTCGACGGAGGCGGCCATCGCCGAGACCGTGAATAACGCGCCAACGCGCGCGTGCAGGCGCGCCGCGCGCTCACTTGCCAGGGCTTTGTTATCGAGAAAATCGATAATTGCGGCCGTGAGCGCGCCGGCATCGCCGGGCTCGATCAAGCCGATCCCGCAATCGCCGGTGATCTCAGGGATGCCGCCGACGTTCGTCGAGATGAGGGGGATGCCCGCAGCACCGGCTTCCAGTACCACGTAGGGGAAGCTTTCGGCGCGTGACGGCACGGCGAGACAGCGGCCGAGCGGAAAGGCTTTCGCGGCCGGCATGGCGCCGGGAAATGTGACTGATGAACTCAACCCGAGGCGCTCGGCCTGCGCTTGCAGGGCAGCAGCATCGGGGCCCGATCCCACGATAACGGCCGATACCGGACGCGATAGCGAGACTTGGCTGAGCGCATCAAGCAGCACGTTGACGCCCTTGATCGACCTGAGTTCGCCGATGAACAACACGTCGGCCGCATCGGCGTTGGGCGTGTGCGGCTGGAAATCCGCGGGCGACAAGCCGTTGAACACGACGCGCGCGGGCACCGAGCCGATGCCGACACGCGCATCGTAGACGCGGCGCGCATAGTCGCTTTCAAAGATGAGCCCGCTGGTCAGGCGGCCGAGAAATTTTTCCAACTTGAGATAGATGCGCCCTTCGACGCTGCCCGGCTTGTAGTTGAGGGTGCCGCCGTGCGGCGTGTAGAACGTGTAAGCCGGCTGGCCGCCTGCGCGCACTAAGCGGCCGGCGAGCCGCGCATAGGCACCGCCCTTGGCCCCATGGCCATGCAACACATTGGCGCCGATTGATTTGGCGTGCGCGGCCACGTCGCGCGCGGCGGCCCAATCGCCCAGGCCCGGCTTGCGGCTCATGGGAATGCGCCGCAGACCGAGCTTCAAGTTAGGTTCGAGCGCCGCGAAGCGTTGCAGGGTCAGTTGATCGCTGGCGTTACTGTCGGCGATGACGCCGACGTCGTGGCCGTGCGCTGCCTGCTCTGCTGCGAGATCGAGAACGTGCCGGAACAAGCCACCCACGGGCGCGCGCATACAATGCAAAATGCGAAGTCTAGTGGTCACGGATAAGCGTTCCGGTGAAGTGTTGCGATGCGTTTGGGCCGCTGGGCAGCGTCAGAAGAAGCGCTCATGCACGAAGACCGTGTCGCCGGCCTGAAGGACGTAGTCGCCAGGCGCTTCGACGACCTCGACGAAGCCATTGACGCGCCGCGTCAGGCGATAGCTGCGCATGCTGGCCCGGTCAGAATGGCCGCCCGCGATGGCGATGGCGGTTTCGATGGTCATGCCGGAGACATACGCGTATTGCCCCGCGGTCTTGACTTCGCCCAAGATGAAAAACGGCCGGTTCTGCTGCATATCGACGGTGACTTGCGGATCGCGCACGTACTCGGCGCCGAGCTTGGTGCGGATCACCGAAGCGAGATCCTTGACTGTCTTGCCGCGCGCCGTTACCGAGCCGATCAAGGGTATGGTGATGGTGCCGTCGTGATCGACGGTGTAGCCGCGCGATAAGTTGGGCTGGCCGTAGACGAACACGCGTAAGCGGTCGCCGGTGTCGAGCAGATAGGGGCCATCGGAATCGGCCACGGCCTGGGGGCCACCTGAGAAACCGGCTGGCACGACTTGCGGCTCGCCGAAGGCGCCTTGCGAACTTTCGTGAACGGGATTTTGCGGTCCGGATTCGCCGGCCAATATCGGCCCGTCGCCGAAGATCGAGCTCTCGATGGCGTCAAACGATGTGTTCTCAGCGCATCCCCCAAGCGAACTTAAGAGGGCGGCACAAACAAGAGCCAGGCCTGAGCGGCGGCACATAATCATTGAATTCGGTACCCGGATGACAAAACGCGATCAACGCCGAGTTTAGGGGGACCGAGTTAAGAAAATCTGACCAAGCGCATTTTTTTGGGACAGTTAAGGAATTGCTTAACTTTGAGCGTTCTAAATGGAAACGTACCTTCACTGTCATTTCAGGTTTGCTCGATGCGCGCCCGCTCCCCTTCCCTCAACGACCAGATCGATGGCAGCGCGCTGATGCGCGGTGTCATGCGGCGCGTGCCGCGCCTGGTGATGTGGTCGTTTCTGGCCGGCGCCGTGACCTACGCGGTCTCGGCCATGAAGGCGCCGAGCTATTTATCTGAAACGCAGCTCGCCATCATCGCCAAGGGTGCCGGCAATCCCTTCGATCAAAAGCGCGACGGTGGATCGCCCGATAGCGTCAACGTCCGCATGGACAAGGAAGCCGTCAACACGCATGTGCGTGCGCTGCTGTCGCCCGACCTCGCGGGCGCCATTGCCAAGGACATGAATCTCGCAGCCAAGGTCGAGTTCAACAGTTCGCTGGGGTCGCCCGATCAACTGTCGGCGCTCCTGCGGCTCGCCGGCATCGGTGCGCCGCGGGCCGGCGAGACCGAACAGGACCGCGTCGCGTCTGAATATTTCCGGCGTCTCGAAGTTTACACGCCCAAGGAAAGCCGCTTCATCGGCATCCGGTTTACGTCCAACGATGCCGACCTCGCCGCCGAAATCGCCAATAAGGTCGCCGAGACCTACCGTGCCAATCTCGCCTCGCAGAGCATGGCCGAGACCGAGCAGGTGCAGGAAGTTCTCGCCCCCAAGATTGCGCAGCTCAAGGCCGAAGTCAGCGCCGCCGATCAGGACGTCGAGCGCTTCAAGGGCGAGGCCAACATTTTCAAGGGCGGCCAGCAGGCAACCGGCCTCAATGAGCAGCAACTGGGCGAATTGACTGCCGAGTTGATGCGCGCCAAGGCGTCGCGCAGCGAGGCCGAAGCGCGCCTGAAGTCATCGCGTGAAATGGTCAAGTCCGGCAGCGCGGAAGCGTTGCCCGACGTGCAGAAATCGCCGCTGATCTCAAATCTGATTGCCCAGCGCGTTCGCCTCGAACGGCAGATTTCCGAAAATGCTGTTGCCAACCTCCCGGGTCATCCTGTCAGCCGCCGGCTCGAAGCCGATGTCGCCGGCCTGCGCCGCCAGATCTCGGGCGAAATCACCAAGATCGCGGACGGGATCGACAAGGAAGCCAAGATCGCGGCCCTGCGCGAAGACAGCATTGCCAAGAGCCTCAACGAGGTTAAGGCGCGCGTGGTGACGGCGAGCCCGGATGAGGTGAAGCTGCGCACGCTCGAAGCCACAGCCAAATCCAAGCGCGGCGAACTCGAGCGTCTCGAAGCCCAATTCGAGGGCAACCGCGTCAAGGCCGACAGCCGTGCGGTGGGTGTCGAAGCGCAGATCATCACGCGCGCACGGCCCTCGAGCGTGCCCGTTTCGCCCAAGAAACTCTCCAATGCACTCCTCGTCTCGACCGCGACGCTGCTTCTGGCCCTCGCTCTCGTCGTGACCAAGGGGTTGCTCACCGGCGCGCGCCGTTCCGCGCCGGTGCCCTTTCAAGACGCTTCGCATGTGCGCGGCGACAACGCCGCCGGACGGCGCGCGAGCGATGGGCGCGCTCAGTACGCCGACAAAGCTAACCTCGGGGCTGGCGCTTTGCTGGTGGCTGACACGCCGCGTTTGTCCGCTGTGTCCGCTTCCGATGCGGGTCCGGGCGCAATGCAGCCACCTCCCGTCATCGCAATTACAGGAGCGGAGCTTGCTGCCGCCGGTAAGGTTTCATCTGCTGGCGAACTGGGTCAGCGCATTCTCAAGAGCGCGAAAGGCCCGCAAGGCTTCCGCACGTTGATCGCCGGAAGCAGCGCTGGCCTTCCGGCCGGGCCCGAAGTTCTCGATGTGTCGTGCGCGCTCGCCGATAACGGCAAGGCCGTTCTGTTGATTGATTGGGCATTGTTGGCTCCCTCAATCGTCGCCAGTCTGGGCCTGACGCCCGATCCTGGTCTTGCAGGTCTGCTGGACGGACGATCGACCTTCGAAGACACCATCCGGGCAGTTCCGGGAACTGACGTCCATGTCATTACGGCAGGTCAGCGCAGTCCCGGCAGCAACGCCGACATGCAAGACGCGCAAAAGCTCAATCTTCTGCTCGACGCGCTCGATGAGGCCTATGAACATATCATCATCGCCTGTCCGCTCGAAGATGCGCGCCAGCTGTTCGAGCTGACCGATGGCCGCTTCGACGCTGGCATCACCTTGAGCGAGCCCAAACGCCGGGCAAGTGTGGTCAGCGATGCCAGCGGCGATACGTTCCTCGGCTACGAGGTGGGCGACATCGAACTCGTGCAGTTCGAGCGGCCAGTTGCCTCGCCCAGCGGTTCCGCGCGCGTGGTGCGGCCGACGTTTGCCGCCGCCAACGTCGTTTCCGCCCGGATCTGAGCCCAGATCTGACAATGAACACACGGTCTGGCGGCGCGCCCGCGAACCAACTGAAGCATCTTCCGGCGAAGTCGACCCCGGTTCGTCGCAAGACAATGCGACAAAACATGAAGCTAGAGCGCCGATCCGATTCCATCGGATCGAAAAGCACTCTAGACTCTTTGTGGATTGCAGGCACAGCGGAAAAGGTGGGCTATGGCAGAAACACGCGTCGCACTCGTCTCGGGCGCCAATCGCGGCATCGGTTTGGAAATCGTCCGGCAGCTTTCGCGGCTCGGCGTCATTGCGGTCATGGGCACGCGCGATCTCGATAAGGGCCGCGCCAGTGCCGACAAACTATTGACCGAAGGCCTGGAGGTTCCAGTCGTGGCGCTGGATGTGTCGGACCCACTCGGCGCGGGCTTAGCTGCTGGCGAAGTGTATCGCATGTTCGGCCGCTGCGATATTCTCGTCAACAATGCGGCAATCTTGATCGACGGGCCCGGTGGCTTTGAAGCGAATTTGCAGGAGCTCAAGGGCGAGACGGCGCGAGACACCTACGAAACCAATGTGATCGGCCCTGTTAAGCTGACGCAAGCGATCCTGCCGCTGATGCGGCAGCAGGGCTATGGGCGCATCGTCAACATTTCGTCGGGTGCGGGCCAACTCACCGATATGGGCAAGGGCTTTCCGGCCTACAGAATGTCGAAATCGGCACTCAATGCGTTGACGCGCATCACGGCCGCGGAAGTCATCGATCTCAACATCAAGGTCAACTCGATCTGCCCAGGCTGGGTCAAAACCGATTTGGGCGGGCCCAACGCGACCCGCTCTGTCGAAGAGGGTGCTTCAGGTGCCGTGTGGGCCGCATCATTGCCCGACAACGGCCCGTCCGGCGGCTTCTTCCGCGACAGCAAGCCGATCGCGTGGTGAGTGACCTCCGCCGCGCGGGAACTTACAGGCCGTTGACGAGATTACCGGCCATCAGGGTGAAGTACGCGGTGATGGCGAGCCAGAACTCTTGGTGGGGCAGGTAGCGGGGCACGGGAATGAACCCAAGCTTGGTGATCAGCGCGAGTGACGCCAGCAGAAACGAGATCAGAAAGATCACGATGGTCGGCGGATTGAGCCTCATGGCTTAGGTTCCCCTGTCTGTGCGAGCGGCGGCTTTAAGCGCCGCACAACCGTTCAGCGGATACTAAGGCAAAGGCCGTTTTCCGCAAGGGTGGCGTCCACGACGATCCCGTCGCCATGGCCGACGCGCGAACCTACGGCCAACTTACGCGGAGGGCTGAGCTTACCGGTGCAGCGCGGTACTTAACGCTAAAGCGTTTCGAGCGCTACGCCATCGGCCGTATGCGTGACCGCATCAGACGTGCCGGAGCTGGCATCCGAGGGCAGGGCCACGTTATGGGTTAGCTCAAGCCACATGGTGGGTGCCGACATGTTATGTCCGTCGCGCGCCTGGACCCGAAGGGGTGGATTGGCCGTCATTCCCATGTCTATTCGCGTATTTGTTGGAGCCGCTGCCTCTTCGATCGCGATGACCTCGAGTTCCTTGCGCGACGCGCCGCTGCCGATGACGAGCGTCCCGCCGGCTGCAACCGGCCCGCGCCAGATAACGCGCTCCAGTGCGCGGCCTGCGCTGTTGCTCCGAACTGGCTGGCGGAGCCAGTAATCTTCGGAGCCGGCAACAAGGTTTTCAGACGCCCGATCTGTCACACGCGGCGCAGCCGCGCTGCCATCCACAATCAGGGAGGCAAACCCTCGCTCGATAGCCCGGTCGGCGCTGAGGCTGCCAGCAGCGGCTCCGCTGGCCAGCAACACCGCCGACAAGACCCCCGCCAATCTATGCTTTGGCATCCCAACCATAGCGCTAACGGCTCCATCCCGGGTTATCTGTTTCGACCGGCTCAGATAAGCAAAATCTACGCATTTTTCCAGGCCACAGTCGGACCTAAGTGAATGCCGCTGTACACTCAACTACGACAATTGAATAGACATGGACCAAATTCGCGGGTCGCAGCTGAGTTATTCCACGCTGTCACGCAATCGCCGCCTACCAGTGCTGTTAACGCGCGAGACGCCGATATAGGCACGGCCGAGATGGCGAAAAAAAGCAGCGTTGAAGGCAAACAGAACCGCGAACACGATGCCCAGCACGACGATCGAATGTTCACTGCCCGACGCGTTCGCCATGGCAATGTTCATGTTTTCAGGATCTGTGAACGCTAATGTACCGGCAAATGTGCTCGTTCCAGCGACCATGACGGTCAGCAAAATAAACAATCCTAAGCCAGCGGCGGCATCTGCAACATAGCGGCGCGTGTGACGCGTGGCTGAACTCTTGGGGCTGGCGGTGTGCTCTCGCATGGCAAGTGGTTCCCTCTGTTTAGGCTTGATCAATAACCCTCGTGATCTGGAGGCTAGATCAACGGGTTCGTGTGGCGTCTGCGGGCCTGCATTGTGGCAATCTGCGGGTTATTCCATAACAGTGTATTCATGTGGCCCCGGGGTCACGGCCGAATGCGGCGGCGCAGCATGAGCCCGCGTGCGCTTTTCAGCCGCTGGGTTCGACCTCCAGGCGCTAACATTTACGCCTTTTTTGCAATTGAAATTGATGCGGGCGGAGCTTAGCGTCCGCGCGTTTTAGTGCTGCATTGCAGCAAAATCGTCAGATATTTATTTTTCGAAAGAGCGACGCCGCCATGGGTTTCATCTCCGATAATCTCAACCGCATTCAGCCATCCGCGACCATCGCCGTGTCGATGAAAGCGCGTCAGCTCAAGGCGGAGGGGCGCGATATTATTTCGCTGTCGGCGGGTGAGCCCGATTTCGATACGCCCCAGAACATCAAGGACGCGGCCAAGAAGGCCATCGATGAAGGCAAGACGAAGTACACCGACGTTGACGGCATCACCGAGTTGAAAGCCGCCATTGTTGCGAAATTCAAGCGCGACAATGGGCTTGACTACAAACTCAGTCAGGTGTCGGTGGGAACCGGCGGCAAGCAGGTGCTGTATAATGCGCTACTGGCGACGCTCAACCCGGGTGACGAGGTCGTGATGCCCGCACCGTGCTGGGTGTCCTATGCCGACATCGTGTTGCTGGGCGGCGGCACGCCGGTCTTTGCTGAGACGCGCTTCGAGGACAACTATCGCCTCAAGCCCGAAGTGCTCGATAAAGCCATTACGGCGAAAACAAAGTGGTTCATTTTCAACTCGCCCTCGAACCCGACGGGTGCCGCGTACTCGCGCGCCGAGTTAAAAGCCCTGACCGACGTGCTGATGAGCAAAAAGAACAGCCACGTTTGGGTGCTGACCGACGATATGTACGAACACCTCCTCTACGATGGGCATAAGTTCTTCACGCCTGCCCAAGTCGAGCCCCGCCTGTACGAACGCACTCTCACCATGAACGGGCTGTCGAAGGCCTATTGCATGACCGGTTGGCGCATGGGCTATGCGGCTGGCCCCGAGGTCCTGATCAAGGCCATGTCCAAGCTGCAATCGCAATCGACGAGCAATCCGTCATCGATCACGCAGTGGGCGGCGGTTGAAGCGCTCAACGGTCCGCAGGATTTTATTGCGTTGCATAATGAAGTGTTTGCCGGCCGCCGCGATCTGGTCGTGTCGATGCTCAATCAGGCCAAAGGCCTCAAATGCGCCAAGCCCGAAGGTGCGTTTTATGTCTATCCAAATTGTACCGGCGCGATCGGCAAGACGAGTTCCAAGGGCACGGCCATCAGGACGGACGAAGACTTCGTCACCGCGCTGCTTGAGGAGGAGGGCGTTGCCTGCGTCCACGGCGCGGCGTTCGCCGGCTCGCCAAGTTTCCGCATATCCTACGCCACCTCGACCGAAGCTCTGAAAGAGGCCTGCACGCGCATTCAGCGCTTTTGCGGAAACCTGAAGTAGTCGCGCGCCAAACGAGAATTCTCCGGCTGGATACATGTTGTCATGCCCATTATTCGCTCCATGTGCGCAATCGGACAACGCGGGCAGTTGGGCCTGCATGGCGTTCTCCCCTGGGAGGGCGCGACGGCGCCTGAGTTCGTGCGCGATGTGGAGCGCTTCTTTGAGATGACCCGCGGCCACGTGCTTATGGCGGGACCGCGCACCATCGCCTCAGTACCGGATTTTGCGCGGCTGGACCGCACACTCGTTGTGATCCGCTCCTCAGACAACCCGGAAGCGTCGGTCGCGCGTTTTCCCGACCGCACGATTTTCATCGGCGGCGGCCCGGTGGTCTGGACGGCTTATGCCCACATGATAGACAACTGGGATATTACCCGGCTTCCTTATGACGGCGAGGCAGACCGCTGGTTTGATCCGGCCTGGCTTGTCGGTTCCGGCCGGTCGAGCTGACTGGTGGAACGGCTCTCGGGCATCGCGCGTTTCGCCAGATGCCCAAAGGAGGCCGCAGATGCAATCCCATGATGACCCAAAGGACGTCGAGCAAAACGTCAAGCAGCCAGCCGTCAACACTTGGACCGAGAACGATACGCCGCCGGATGGCTTGAAGCGGGGCAAGAAGAGCAAGACAAAGCTCGAAAAAGACGATCCCAAGACATTGCACGACGTGGAACATCGTGGCGCACCCGGAACCGGAGAACCCGACGCCGAAGAGACCTATCGGCGAGGCACGCGCCGCAACTGAGCCAGCCGCTTCGTTTGGTATTGAAAGCCATGCCGCTCAAAGACAGCGGTGTGGCTATTTCCGTTTCATTAACGCGGTCGCGCGGGTATTATTCATTGCTTAAAATTCAGCAGTATAATGAATTTTAACATTACTCCTTTAGCCTAGGGCTTGGTTCGTTAAAGCTCGGTGGTGAGTATGACCAGCCCGTGTTTGGCTGCGTGGTGGGGACCGGAAGCGGATGTGTTTTACATCCACCGTTGACTGATTGGTCCGATGATGAGGAACAACAATCCCGCAATCGCAGCGCTGCAACGGGCAAGTGGGTTTTGGATGGCGCGTCGCAGTGCCATAAAAGTTCCAAACTCCGATTGTGTTTTCGCGCTCGCCGTCGCCGTCAGCTTTGGCGCTCTGGCGTGGATGTCATTAATTCTAATTCGCCAGAACGACGGCATCGCTGCGGTGTGGGTGGCCAACGGCGTTCTGCTCAGTTCTTTGTTCGTCGCGCGCCGGGAACCGTTACGCCGGATGCTGCTCATCTCCTGCTTCGTTGCAAATGTTGCCGTCAATGCACTGGCAGAGCGCGCGCTCGCACTCAACTTGGCCTATTCGGCTGCCAATGGTTTGGAAGTTTTGCTCGCGTATTGGCTCATTGTGCGTTTTTCGCGGGACCGAATTGATTTTACCCGAATTGACACCCTCGTCCGCTTCGTCCTCATTGCGGGCATGATAGCTCCCTGTGCTTCGGCTCTTTTCGGAACTTTTGCGGGTAGTTTTTTAACCGGGGCGCCGGCATTCGAGGGTTTTGCGCCGTGGTTCATAGCTGACGCTCTCGGGCTGCTGCTCGTCACACCGGCCATCGTGCTCATCTACGAGCATGGACGCAAGGAAACCAAATCGCGGTCAAAATTGGAGATTGGATCGCTCTTTGCGCTGCTGGTGATGGCGGCACTCGCTGTGTTTGAGCCGCAGTCGGCGGCAGCAACGTTTCTAGTTACGCCCATTCTATTAGCCATCGCGTTCCGGCTTGGGCCGGCCTTTGCCGCTGGTGCAACACTGCTGGTTGCGGCAATTGCGTTCGCAGGCATCAGCACAGGCTGGGAGCCGGGCCTCCTTAACGCCGGGGCGTCGATGGTGCAGAAAGTGGACTTCGTGCAAATCTTGGTGTGCACATCGTTCTTCACGGTGTTGCCGTTGGCCGACATTCTGGCCGATCAAGAAAAGCTTCGTGCCAAGCTCGCTGCTGAAGTTGCCAAACGCGATGCACTGGCAGCCGACCTTATGGCCCAGAAGGACGCTTTGAACGCCAAGCGGATCGAAATTGAAATCGAACGCAACCGGCTGACGGACGCTATCGCCATGCTTCCGCAGGGCATCGTCATGCTCGATGCTGAAAATCGCTACGTGACTTGGAACCAGAAATACGCGGACCTCTACAAGGAAACGGCGCATCTATTGCGCGACGGCGTCAAATTTGAGGACGCAACGCGCGCCGGCCTCGACCTTGGACTTTATCCCGAAGCGGTTGGCCGCGAGCAAGCGTGGTTCGAGGAGCGTATGGCGCGGATAAGCAATCCGGGAGAACCCCACGAGCAAAAGCTGAGCGATGGCCGTTGTATCCTGATTGAAGAGCGCCGGACCTCAGAAGGCGGCTTGGTCAGTCTCCGGTTCGACATAACGGAAATGAAACAGCGCGAGGCCTCGACGCGGCTGTTGTTTGAAAACAATCCAGTGCCTATGTTCGTCGTCGGCAGAAACAATTTCGCGGTCCGGGCCGTCAATCAGGCAAGCGTCGACCGTTATGGCTATTCGCAAAGTGAATTTTCGAAGCTCACTCTTGGCGATATTCAACCCGGTGATTTGGCCTTCAATAGCAGCGGCCCGCACGAAGCTGGCCAAATGGTCAAGCATGTGCAGCGCAACGGAAGCCGGATCGATGTAGAGCTTTACTATAGTCTGTTCAACCACAACGATGTGCCGTCCTACCTCATCGCCGCCATCGACGTGACGCAGCGGAAAATTGCCGAGGGACAGGCCGCCCATATGGCGCGCCACGATCCTTTGACGAACCTGCCAAACCGCAACCTGCTCGCTGAGCGCATGCACCAGGCGATAGCACGGGCGCGGCGCGGCGATAAGATCGCGCTCCTCTTTCTCGATCTCGACAACTTCAAGACTGTCAACGACACCTTGGGCCATTCGGCTGGCGACGAGCTTCTGAAAGTCGTGGCCGGACGATTGCTGCACTCGGTGCGCGAATGCGATACCGTGGCGCGGCTCGGCGGCGACGAGTTTGCCGTGCTCGTCATAGGCGCTGAATTGCCGCTTGGCGCCGCGACCGTAGCCCAGCGCATTATCGACAGCGTGAGCCGTCCCATAACGCTCGGCACCAAAGAGGTGACGTGCGGTGTCAGTATAGGCATCGCCATCGCGCCCGGCGACGCTGAGGACACGGCAGAACTGTTCCGTTACGCGGATCTGGCGCTGTACACGGCAAAAGACGAAAGCCGCGGCAAATACCGGTTCTTCCAAAACCAGATGGACGAAAAGGTCCGGGCCCGAAATGCGCTTGAAGCAGAGCTCAAGATCGCCATCGCTGAAGACCAGTTGGAACTCCACTATCAGCCGATCCTGGCCGTCGACGGCAAGTCTGTCGCGTGCGTCGAGGCGCTTGTGCGCTGGCGCCATCCCGATCGCGGGCTCATTCCTCCGATCAACTTTATTCCAGTGGCCGAAGAGACCGGAATGATCGTCGACATCGGAGAGCAAGTGCTGCAGAACGCGTGCCGGGATGCCGCCTCGTGGCCGGGAAAGACCGTCGTCGCCGTCAATATTTCGGCGATAGAGTTGGAAAGCCCCAATCTCGTCCCCGCCATTAAGCTCGCTTTGGCCGCATCGGGGCTGCCAGCTGACCGGCTGCAAGTCGAAATAACTGAAACCACGCTGATGAAAAACGTCAGCCGCTGCGTGGAAATCCTGGTCGAAATCGGGGAATTGGGCGTCGGCATCGCGATGGACGATTTCGGCACTGGGTATTCGTCGCTCAGTTCGCTGCGCAGCTTCCCGTTCGATAAGATCAAGATTGATCGGGCCTTCGTAAAGGACCTGCAAACATCTGCACAAGCACGCGTTATTTTATCGACGATCGTCGATCTGGCGAACACGCTCGGTATGCGAACCACCGCTGAAGGGGTCGAGACGCTCGAGCAGTACGAGATTGTGAAGTTGTCAGGGTGTTCCGAGGTCCAAGGCTATTTGTTCCATAAGCCCCTTCCGCTAGCCGATCTCGTGCCTCTGCTCGCGATCGCATCAGAACCGCGGCTTGCTGCAGCCTAGCGTCTGACCTTGTGCGATCACGGATATAATCGCGCCGTCGTCCACGCGGCGGCGGGCTCGCTTCGACGGAAAACCAGCCGGTCGTGCAAACGGAACGGCCGGTCGTGCCAGAACTCGATCTCGAGCGGCGCCAGCCGGAAGCCCGACCAGTACGGCGGCCGGGGAATTAAGCCCTCTGCGTATTTTTCAGAATAATCGCCAACCGACTTTTCCAGAACAGCGCGGCTGGCGAGGCTTTGGGATTGATCGGACGCCCACGCACCGATGCGGCTCATGAGCGGGCGCGTTTGAAAATAGGCGTCCGCTTCGGCTGCGCTCACCGGCGTGATCGAACCACGCGCGCGGACCTGGCGCCGCAAACTCTTCCAATGAAAAAGAAGTGCAGCTTGCGGGTTGGCGCTGAGTTCGCGACCCTTGGCGCTGTTGCGGTTGGTGTAGAACACAAAGCCCCGCTCAACCGCGTCCGCCGCATCGAGGCCCTTGAGCAGGACCATGCGCACGTTAGGCATGCCATCGGCATCGGCAGTCGCCAAGGCCATGGCGTTCGGGTCATTCACTTCGTGGGCGCTGGCTTGCGCAAACCAGTTTACGAACAGAGCAAAGGGGTCAGTCGCCGACGTAAAGTCGAGGCTCGCCGCATCTTCTTCAGTGCTATTCACGCCGGTTGGCTCTTTCTTGAGGCTTCGCTCATGCATTTTTGCGCCTCTTTGGGACAGATGGCACAGTCTTTTAGAGGCTTTTAACGGTATTGCGCGATAGTCGAGACGTCGGCCGGAGTTTGCGGTGCGGCCAGTTTTCTCCGTTCGCGTAAGAGTGTCAGCGATGCGTGCATTTGAAAGCCTTTTTCCCGGCGTTGCCGTGGTCGCGACAGGCATTGGCCTCGTCGCTGCAATTTTCATATCGACGGACTTTGCCAGGGCGGCCGAGCCACGTCCAGCCACAGGGTTGCCGCTTGGCGCGCGGCCAATCCCGATCGATCCCCGGGACGGCCAGACGGGCGATGCACGTTCTGCCGGCCCGTCGTGTTCGTGTCCCGATGCGCGCGAGAAATCGAGCCGTCCAAAATTTGCTGGTCTGATTGCGGGCCCGACCTCGGCACTCGACGAGAGTGATGAGATTGCAGCGCTTGCCAGCGTACACTTGGCGCTCAATGGCGTCGGCGATGGCCAGGCTTACGTTTGGGCGCGGTCCAATGGG
>JANNUW010000072.1:0-12135 GCA_031414095.1 Hyphomicrobium sp.
ACCCTTGCCGCTGTGCACTCCGATAGCATCGCGGGTCCGCGCGAAATCCACGCGCTGGAGCCCGGAAAGCAAGCCCCCACCGTTCACAACAGAGATGTTGCGGCAAAGCTGAAGCCCGGATCGCCTGACGATCAAACGGCCACACTACAAGCCGCCATCAACGAGGCCGCGCATCTCGGCCAGCCGCTCAATCTGCCGCCGGGCACATTGCGCACAGGCGCCCTTCGCCTGCCACCAAACACGGCGCTCGCCGGCGCGCATGGCCTGACTATCTTACAATTCATCGGCGGAAAAAGCTTCGTGACCGCCGCGGACGCCGCCGGCATCACCATCGAAGGCGTCGTGTTCGATGGTGGCCTTCTGGCACTTGATCCCGAGCACCCTAAAGCCCTGCTGCACTTTAAAAACTGCACGAATGTCCGCATCAGCCGGACGCATGTGCGGCGCGCGCCGGTCAACGGCATTTCGCTTGAGCGATGCTCGGGAAAGATTATCAACTGCGTTGTAATGGCGGTATCGCAGGCGATCACCAGCACCAACGCCACCGGCCTCGAAATCGCTCACAATCACATTGCCGATTGCGCCAACAACGGCATCCTCGTGTGGCGCGACGAGCCGGGCGAAGACGGATCGCTCGTTTCCAACAATCGCATCGAGCGCATTGAAGCGCGCAACGGCGGCACGGGCGAGTACGGCAACGGCGTCAATGTGTTTCGCGCGGGCGGCGTGATGGTCGCCAACAATCGCATCACCGATTGCGCCTATTCGGCCGTGCGCGGCAACGCCGCGTCCAACATTCAGATCGTTGCCAATTCGTGCGCGCGGCTCGGCGAAGTCGCCCTCTACGCCGAGTTCGGATTTGAGGGCGCAGTTATCGCCAACAACATCGTCGACCGCGCGGCGACCGGCATATCGGTCACCAACTTCAATGAAGGCGGACGGCTTGCCGTCGTGCAAGGCAATCTGATCCGCAATTTAGTCCGCCGCGAGAATGAACCAGAAGACAAGCGCGGCGAGGGCATCACCATCGAGGCCGATACGCTCGTGACCGGCAACGTCATCGAGGACGCGGCCACCTGCGGCATCAAAATCGGCTGGGGCGAATTCATGCGCGATTGCATGGTTTGCCAAAATCTCATTCGCGGCGCGCGCTCAGGCATCCTTATCTCGGCCCAGGCAGAGGGCGCGAAGGTCATGATTTCCGGCAACATGATTTCTGGATCGAAAGACGGTGCCATCCGCATGATGTCGCGCGGCGTGGCACAAGGGCCCGATCTCGCACACGCGAGCGTACCGCCGGACAACCTAGCCATATCTGGCAATTCAGCGGCTTAAGCCTGAACTACTTGGGCGCTTCTCCGCCAACGAGCTTCAACAGCGCGCTGTCTTTGGCGAGCTGGGCCTTGTCCTTGCACTGCTCTCTTGCGGCCGTCGTGCATTCGACGGTGACGGTATAGGGCACGCCAAAGCGCGTAAACGTGTACTCGGCGATTGAGCCTTCCATGCCCTCTTCGCTGTTTTCATCCATAACGGAAACCTGCGGATCATCGCTGACCGCAGCTCCGGGCGCTACGGTATCGTAGACCGGGTGGCTCGCGTCGAAGGTGTGCTGCACGCGCAGGTCGGCCTCGATGCTGACGGTGACGTCGCCGTAGTCCTGCACGATCTGATACCAGACGGGATTATCGGCGTCGAAATTTTGCGTGGTTTCGGGCTCGGCTTCGGGACCTGCGAGCATGTTGCGCGTGACGGCTTCGGGCGGCCGTTCAAAGGCCAGAACCGGAATTTGCAGCTTAGCGAGTTTGCTCGTCTCATCTTCGGGGGTGACACCGGCGGCGCGTTCTGCGGCGCGTTCATCTGCGAAGCCCTTGAGTTCGGGATCGTTCCAATCGACGGCGAGATTTTTTGTTTCGGCGAGCGCGTGATGCCCAATGGGGGCAACGCAAAGCAAACCTGTCAGCGCGAGTAGCAGTGCGCGGCTGAATGCCGGGCTTTGGACGGAGGGCATAAGGAACGACGCCATGGCAAAAACTCCTCAAAACCCGAGAACCCGGGCCTTTCATTCTCGCCGCAGTCTACGGTCGGCGAACGGCTTGATCAAGGCGCAACCTTTGCGAGGGGTTTTCCGTTGCGCGTGCAAGCAAGCTGACAGGCCGCTGTTCGTCAAAACTGGGGCTCGCCCCCGTCACAAAGGCGTGCGATGGTGCGCTGCTGTCAGGCGCACAGACAGCCGCCTTTTTTGCGTTGATCTTTTGAGTTGTGTGGAGACGCCCGATGGCCGGAACGGAAAATTCACCCGCAAAGCGCGGCGCGGGCTCGCGAATCTTACGTTTACTGCTTGTCGGGTTTATCGGCATCATCGTTGCGGCAACTCTATTGATTGCCATGCCCCCGGCGGGGCTGATCAAGGACGAAATCGAGAAAGCAGCAAGCGCCTCGACCGGGCGCGCCGTCACCATCGGCAATGCCGATATAAAACTGTGGCCTCTGCCCTCGATCAGGCTCCACGACGTCGCTGTCGCCAGCCCCAATGGCGCGGCGGAAGTTTTCCAGGCGCAAGATATCAATGCGCGGCTGAAGCTCTGGCCATTGCTGTCTGGCAAAGCTGAAATTGACAGCCTCGAAATTATCAAGCCCAACATCAATCTCGTCACGGACGCCGCAGGAAAAAACAACTGGACGCTGGCGGCTAACGGCAAAAACCCCGCTGCGCCAGCCGTTGTGCTGCTGAATGGCGCGACCGTCAAAGATGGCCAGATCAGCTACACGCAAGCTGGCAGCAAAGAGCCGCTGCAATTCGAGCACGTCGATGCCACGATCGAAGCTGGCGGCGGGGCCAATGCGAAAGGCTCGCTCAAGCGCAAGGGCGAAAGCGCCAAAGTCGATATCGCTTTGAGTGATCTTATCGGCGCCCTCTCCGATAAGCCGACAGATGTGAAAATTGCCATCGACGGCAAGTCGATCAAGGGCCAGTTCTCCGGCGTTGCCACAACGGCCGCGCCACAGGAACTAACCGGCGCAGTGGCTCTCAACAGCGCGTCTGTCGGCGAGCTCGCACGCTGGCTGGGTTCGGACATGGCGGCCGGGAGTGGCCAGACTGCCGGCTCGCTGACCGGCAAGATCAAGGCGACGCAGTCGAGCGTGACATTCGACGGCACCGAGGTGGCGATCGGCGCCGATACGGGCAAACTGAACGGCAAGCTCGCACTCGACGGGCCGCGGCCGAAGTACGAGGGCGCCATTGCCGTCCCGCGTATCGATCTCAATGCCTTGCTCGGCGGCGGCGCGTCGTCCTCGCAGGCTGCGGGAAAAACTGCCGCGCCGGCCGCGGGACCCGTAGCCGGCGACGACCTCGAACTCGAAACCGCGCCGGCTTGGGATGGATTGCGCGACACGCTGCAAAATCTGGCCGCAGGAGCCGCCCCCGAGGCAAGCGCTTCTAAAACAGTGAGCACGGCCAAATCCGCGCCCTCACCGTGGAGCCAAACGCCGATCGATCTCAAAGTTCTGCAAAGCGCCGATCTCGACGCGGTCATCACAGCAGATCAGCTTGTACTCGGCCGGCTTGACCTCAAGAACGCTCAGATCAACGCCAAGCTGACCAACGGCAAGCTCGACGCCAAGCTTGAAAAACTGGCGATCGGAGCCGGCAGCGCAACGGGCAAGCTTTCGCTCGACAGCAGCAAAGCCGTGCCGCACGCCGATGTCGCGCTCAATCTTGTCAATGTCGCCGCCGAGCCGATCATTACCGAAATCACCGGCAAGCCGCTGCTCGTGGGCACGTCGAACGTCGACATCACGGCGACGGGCGATGGCCGCAGTCAACTGGCGCTTGCGTCATCGATTGAAGGTAAAGCCAAATTCCACATGTCCAAGGGCGTGATCCGCGGCTTTGACGTGCGCGCGATCATGTCGAACTGGTGGAGCAGCTTAACGGGCGGCTTGAAGTTCGACATCAACAAGAAGACCGGTTTCGAAAAGCTCGATGCGCAATACGACATCAAGAAAGGTCTGATGACGAGTTCGCCCGGGCTCGACATCGGCGGCAGCGAAGTCGAAGTGCAGTCGCGCGGCAACGTGAGTTTGCCGGCCAAACTCATCAATCAGGAAATCCGGGTGAAGGTCGTGCCGCCGCCGTCAGCGCCGCCTATCCCGGTCAAAATTTCCGGCAATTGGGCAAAGCCCAGCATCAGCATGGACTGGGGCGATCTGCTGTTTTCGAGCGGCGTCAGCGCGCCATCCGTGAGCAGTTCTGCCGCCAGCGGCGGCGAGTCCAACACTGCCGCACCTTCAGCCGAGGACGAGTCCATCGCGGGCGGCTTCAAAGAACTCGCGCCCAAGGCTGAAGATGTTCCCGATGACGTCAAAGCCAAGATCAAAGCCGTGCTGGCGTCCGAACACGCCAAGTCCATTACGCCCGAAGGTAAAGCTCTGCTCGAAACGCTGTTGGCGGCAAATCCTGCAAACCCGGCTCCGGCGGTAAACCCCGCGGTTGCGCCGGCGGTTGAAAAGCCAGCGCTGGCGCCGGAAGCGGCCCCGACTCAGCCCGAGCCATCGGCCGCGCCCGATACGCCGCCGGACAGTCCTGAAACACCATCTGCACCTGCGCCGGCCGAGCCGTCTGCTGCACCTGCACCCGAAACGCCAGCAACGCCATAGACTTCGGCGCACGGGCTAGGCGCGTTGCAAGGACGCCGCACTTTAGGCATTATGAGGCAGGCCGGACGTCATCGCCGCGTTGATTAGCGAGGGGGGTTGCTAGTGGGCTACAAAGCCAAGTTGTTGATGGGTGTTTGCGCCAGCGCGATGAGTATCGCGACGCTCAATACCATGGCTCGATCGGCGCAGCAGTCGGCGACGAACGCCGGTACAGCCTTGTTGGCGCTAGCGCAGGTGTCACCAAGCGCGCTCGCTGCGCACCCCGTCGGGCGTGCTCAAGAGCAACAACCCGCCGCGCAGTGCATGAGCGGCCGTACCAGCGATGCAGGAGCCGATGGCCTGCCGGTGGTCCCAATCAAGTGCGACGTCCCGCCGACGACAGTTCCGACGATACCCCCAGTGGTCACACCGCCGGTCGTGACGCCTCCGGTGGTCACGCCGCCGGGTGAAACGCCGCCTGGCCCGCAGGCCGGTGGCGGAACAACTCCTCCGACTCCGACGACTCCGCCAGCAACCCCACCGGCGACGCCCGTAACACCGCCGTCAGAAAAGCCGGGCTTTGCCTATTATCCTCCCGGAGATACCTATCCCGACAACAGCAAGCGCGGACGCAAAGGCGACCGTTTCGTCTATCTGCCCGACATCATCTATCCGATAAAACTCGATGCCGGCCGCTACGCGCATATGAACTCGCAGATCTACGGCTACGGCGGCTACAAAGGCCCCGGCGGCAGCGAGAGCAACAGCAAGAACTACGACCCCTTCCAGCAGCGCGACGATTATTGCGAGGAGCGTACCTGGTCGATGCCGCTGTGCCCATCGGGCGCCGGCCATCAGGGCCAGGATATCCGGCCACCGACGCCTGAAGATAACAAGTGGGAATGCGTCGCGGTCGTCGATGGCACGATCACAAAGGTCACGGCCAACACGACCGTGGAACTCAAGGCCAAAGACGGCACCACGTATCAGTATTTGCATATGAACAAGGCTTCGATCCGCGTCAAAGCCGGTCAGAGTGTCAAACAGGGCGACGTGCTGGGACGCGTGTCAAAGATTATGGGCGGTACGCCGTCCACGACCATTCATTTGCATTTTCACGCCCGCCAGAACATCCGCATAGGCTCCAAAGAGCTGACGGTTTTCGTGCCTGTCTTCAGTTCGCTCGTCGCTGCGATGCGCCGCGCCAAAGGTTTTGACAGCGGCATCGGTCCCGACGGCAATCTCATCGAACAGGCCGGTTTTGAAATCGGCGTGACCGCGCCGCCGCCGAGCGAACCGGTGCCAACGCCCGTGCCGGGTCCTGCTCCCGAGCCAACCCCGGCACCCACTCCAGCGCCAGCTCCCGTTCCGACGCCGCCAGTGCCAACCCCGGCACCAGCTCCGACGCCGCCAGCGCCAACTCCGGAACCGGCGCCAACTCCCGCTCCAACGCCGACGCCGGAACCTGTTCCAGCTCCAGTGCCAACGCCCGCCCCTGCGCCGGCACCAGTGCCGACGCCGCCAACTCCGGAACCGGCTCCAGCGCCGACACCGGCACCAACGCCGCCTACGCCCGAGCCCGCGCCAACGCCGCCCGCACCTGTACCTGCGCCAACACCTGAGCCCGTTCCCGCGCCAGCACCCACTCCCGCGCCAGCGCCCGATCAGCAGAAGTGGTGGTGGCAAAGCATCTTGGACAAGGCTTCCGATTGGTGGGGAAGCTATAGGAAGTGATCGCTACGACTGGCCGGCGCATAAAGGTGCCGGCCAGCGCTCTTGACGGTTCGCAAAAGTAAAGGTTCGGCGGACGCGCAAACGAGCGACTCACGACATCCAACGCGACAGGCAGCCGAGTACGACAATTTGAGTTTTGTTGAGAAGTCCGGAGTGAAGACAATGTTGCGACAGCCTTTGGCGATTGCGTTGACAGCGGCTCTGATAGTTGTCGCACCACTTGGTGCCATGGCGGCCGAGGCTCCAGAGGTCAAGAAATATGATAACCTCAAGCGCGTGCTTGAGCGCAATTTCAAGCCAGCGCCCCAGCAGACCCCCGGGGCGGAAGAAGGCGCTTCACGCAGCTTGTTGGTGCCCTCAAAGAGCGCCACTCCGCCACCTGCTCCCGTAACCGCGCCAGCTCCTGGGGCGGCAAATCAACCTGCTGCCGCCACGACGCGATCGCTGTCTGTCGAGACGGATCGGGCACCTGCGCGGGCTACAATCGATTCAAACACCGGCCCTGATCCCAAGAAGCGCGGACAGATCAAGCGCGCCTTCAACTGGCTCAAAGTCATCACCGTGCCCGCTAAAAATCCTGGCAAGGCAAAGACCGATGTGAACAAGCGCGGCGATCTCCAACAGCCCGCCCGGCCCGCGCCGCTTTTTGCGCAAGCCTCCTGGATGTCGTCGATCTCGTCCTATGTGCGGCAGACACTGTCAGGGTTTGATGGCAACCTTCAGGTCGCAGCCGTTGCTGCTGAAAGCGAGACGGACGCAACGCCCAGCGCTACGACCGAACTCGGTGTGCAACTCGCGCAGGACGCTGACGACGCCGCGGCAAGGCCCGAGGCCGCGCCCGCCGAAGTCGAGGTACCCGTGTTGCGCAACAATAGCTACGTTATCCAGTTGAAACCCGAGGCAAGCGAAGAAGACATCGGCAAACTGCTGGAGAAATACAATCTCAGCGTCACCAAGGTCATCGGCGAACTGGGTGTCATCACGGTCGAGTCGAACGACGAAAACGGCACGCGCGGGCTCGACGAACCTGGCGCTCAACCAGAATCCGAAGCGCCGACAACGCCCGAAGGCGCCAAGGAGCAGCTCGAACACATGCTCGAGCCACCGCTGATTAAGGAATTGCGCGGCGAAGGCATCGTCGACGCCGCTATCGTCAACTCGACCATCGGCACCAAAGGCCTGCCGCGGCCGTCGGGCGCCGCTTTACAGGGTGGTGGCAAATCGTACGAATGGTCGTGGGGACCAAGTCAGACGGCCGATGGCAACTGGGGCTTGAAATCCATTCGCATGCCCGCCGTCTGGAACGTGGTTGAGCGCTACCGCAAGAGGCATCCCGACGCCGCCCGGCCTAAGGTCGGCGTCATCGACCTGGGCTTCACGGCAAGCCCCAACGTCAAATTCCAATCGGTTTATGGCGGCGCTCCGGTCACGGTTCTGCGGCCCGATTGTTCGACGCATCACGGCATGCACGTCGCCGGAATTATCGGCGCCCAGCAAGGCGACACGCCCGGCATCGACGGCATAATTCCCGGCGCACGCATCGACGCCATCGGCATCTCCAATCAGGCCGGCGGCGAAGCGGGCAGCCTCGGCGTCGATCAGCTGTGGCAACTGCAGACGCTGGTATTCGATGAAGTGCTCAGCAAGACCATGGACTATCTGGTCGACAATCTCGAAAATCCCGACAACCTGCGCGTCATCAACATTTCACTTGGTTACAATTTTCTTGCCAAGCGGCTGATCGGCAACGACAGCCTCGATAGCGTCAATGGCTTGAAGCTGCACATCCATCATCAGGCGAGCATCTTGCGGACCATGGCGCAGCGCGTCGAAAACAAAGTCCTGTTCGTGGTCGCGGCCGGCAACGACAGTGAGGGCCGCACCTCGCCGCTGGAGGCGCGCTGGTCGTCGCCATTCGCGTGGGCCGGCACCTATGACGGCGGCAACGACAAACCGGCCAAAAATATTCTCGTGGTCGAAGCCATCGGGCGCGACGGACGGCGGGCCGACTTTTCCAACATCGGAGGCCACCTGTCGGCGCCGGGCGTCGACATCATGAGCACGCTCGCGCCCGCGGGACCGGCGTCGTTCGGCGTCTGCAGCGGCACGTCTCAGGCCGCCCCGCACGTCGCAGCCCTTGCCGCATTATTGTTCGAACTCGACCCAACCAAGAAACCAGCCGACGTCGTTGCTGCACTCAAAGGGTCGGCGACGCCGGCCCCCGCCGGATCGGCCGCAGCTCCGTCCATCGACGCGCTCGAAGCCGTGCTTTCATCATCGCGCGCGAACGGCACACTGCTCGCCGATCTCGATGCGGACGGCACCGTCGGCCCCGGCGACCTGACCGTTTACAAGCGCCAGTCGGCAGCAATCACGGCTGCGGCGACCACCAACACAGCGTTTACCGAAGACCTGAATGGCGACGGTGTCATCAACGACAATGAGTGCCATTTCCCCGCGATCGACTTGAACGGCAGCGGCGCGGTTACTCCGACCGCATCGGGTTTGCGCCGTCTTGCCGGCGCCTTACGCTCGGATCTGCAAGCCTTGAGTTTTGCGTGGGCTGCAGCTGCAGGCAATTTCGAAACCGCTGTTGCCGATGCCGGACTTGATACCGCCGTGCTAGCCGACCCTATCGTCACCTCAGATCCCGCTGTTGCGACTGCGGTTGCAGCCGTCACGCAATGCCGGGGCACTTTGGCCGCCGTTGCCGAACGGGCACCGCCGCCAGCCGTCGTCGCCGACACGCAGGAACCGGTTCCACCCGCTCCACCGGCGACCGTCATCACCGCGGGCCCCGGCGGCGGCGCTCCGGCTCCGGGCGAAACGCCCGCCGCGCCACCGTTGACCGTGGTCGACACCGCGCCCGTCAAAACCGCCGAAAATCTCGTCGCCGATCCGGGTGCCGTTCGCGACGAGGTGAAGTCGGCCATCGAGGCGCTGCGCACCGAAAATCCCAAGTTGCGCGTGATCCTCAACCCAGCCACAGGGCTGCCCAGTTCCATGTCGGGTTTCACGCCCAAGGGCGATGCCAGTGGCGCGGGCGTTGCCCGGTCGATGGCAAATCCGAGCGACGAAGATGTCCGCCGCATCGTCGAGGGCTTCTTCGCCAGCGGCGGCTTGGCATCGTCGGCAACGTCGGCCTCGCGCACATTCGCCACGCGCAACCGCCTAGCCGTGACCAAAATGACGGGCCACAAAAAGGATCCAGACTTCCCCGAGCGCACGATCGCGACCGTCGAACAGCAGGTCGACGGCATTCCCGTCTTCGGCTCGAGTGGCAAACTGACGCTCGATCAGCTCGGCGGCGTCTCCAAGTACTCGGGCACCGCCTCGCAGGTCGCCATCGAAGATACGACACCAAAACTTTCCGAGCCCGACGCCATCGAAGCGGCCCGGCAGAAGTTGCGCGAGCTCGTCAAAGGTGGCCGCGATACCGCAACGCTGCCGCTATCGCCGAAGGTCGTGACGGCGCCGGCGTCCGCCAAGCTCACCGTGTTCGATCCGGCCATCGTCGATAAGAAATCGAAAGGTGCCACGCGGCTCGCCTATCTCGTCACCATCGAAACATTCCGTCTGTTCGTCGACAGCAAGACCGGCGAAGTTTTCTACTACTACCGCGACCAGCCGTCGGGCATGCTCCGCCGCATTTACGACCTCAACCGCTCGACCACGTTCCCCGGCACCATCGTTGCCGACGAAGAAACGCGCCAGGTCGCCGACGTTCTCAATGCCGACAGCACGACCGCATTTCAAAACGGCGGCGTAGTGCGCGACTATTTTTTCATGCTTTTTGGCCGCGACGGCTATGACGACAACGATGGTCCGGCGGGCCCTAAAGGCGGCAGCATCCTCGAGTCGTATGTTCGCTACGGCAGCCTCAGCAATGCCTACTGGTGCCCGGCACCGTCCTACAGCTGTCCCAAGGCTAACGTCATCGTCTACGGACCAGGCTACGGCGAGGCCATCGACATCGCTGGCCACGAAATGACCCACGGCATCATCACGCATGAGAAGAACTTGCTCTATTTGAACGAGTCGGGCGCCGTGAACGAGTCGCTGTCAGATATTTTCGGCACCCTGATCGAACAGTATGTGAAAATTCCGCGCGCCAACTGGGTGATCGGCGAGACGCTGCCGGGCTACTCGGAAAACACGCCGATGCGGTCGATGTCCGATCCAAACCTCAAGGACCGCGACGGCAAGTCGATGTTCAATCGCGAAGTCCGCTTTTCGATGTCGAACCGCGGCCAGCCCGATCGCTATGCCGACGTGCTGACGCCGCTCGATCCGCTGTGCGGCAAGACCCGCATGCAGGACAACGGCTGCGTACATTTCAACAGCGGTATCTTGAATAAGTTCGCCTACCTTATTTCCGAAGGCGGCGAGCACTACGGTGTCAAGGTGACAGGCATCGGCCGCATCAAACTCGCCCGCCTCGCGTACCGCACCATGACGGCGCAGCTGAACCAGAGCTCTGACCTCGTCGAGGCAGCCGAAGGCTTCATGCTCTCGTGCCTGGAACTGGCCGACGCCGGCAGAGGCGGCCTGACCAACGAAGACTGCGACCAAGTCGGCGCCGCACAACAGGCCGTGGGGTTGGTGCTGGGGAGTAGTTGAGCGCGCAGCGCACGTGAGCGGCGCAAGACACGCGACCTCTTATAATAGCGGGACGAAATGAGGGCCCTCGACTTTCCTCTGGTGCGGGCGAGGTGACGCTGCGGCGGCACCGCGCATCTCCTAGCTATGGGATGTTCGGGAGGCGTGGACTATATCACCGTGCAGGCACGGACGTCATCGCTGGAATAACCAGACTACGGTTGCCCATCTTGCCGCAATCAAGGATTGACCCTATGGGCGTTATCAGTGACAGCGACACGCCATTCATCGAACCCAACCCTTCCGGGGAAAGTCCCGAGACGGGCATGCGTGCATTACAGGTTCGCATCCGGCAACAGGAACTCCTCGCAGAACTTGGCGTCATCGCACTGCAAGGCGCCTCCTTTGAGCAATTGCTCAGCGAAACAGCACGGTTGACCGCAGCGGGCCTGGACGTCGAATTCTGCAAAGTACTGGAACATATTCCATCCAGCAATCGGCTGCTGGTTCGCGCAGGCGTGGGCTGGAACGCGGACGTCGTGGGCATTGCATCTGTTGGTGCCGACCTCGAATCACCAGCCGGATTTGCATTACGGACCGGCAAGCCTGTGATCTCGAACCATCTTGAGAACGAAGATCGATTCCGAACCTCGGAACTGTTAGAACAGCACGGCATCCGGCGCGCCATGAACGTCATACTTCAAGGAGAGGGGAAACCGTTCGGGGTGCTTGAGGTCGACAGCCGCTCGGACCAAGAATTTCTTGCAAATGACTTAGCGTTCCTTCAGGGCGCGGCGAACATTTTGGGTATGGCGATTGAGCGCGAGCGGCACCAGCAAAAGCTCAATGCAGCACTCGAGAAACATCAGTTTCTGCTCAAGGAAATGAACCACCGCGTCAAGAATAGCCTCGCGATCGTCGCTAGTTTATTGAATTTGCAGGCGCGCGATATCGGGAACCCTGAGCTAACGGGCCATTTGAATGAGGCGGCGAATCGGATTGCGGCAATTGGAAGAGCGCATGCTCAACTGAGCTATGGATCCCACATGGAGCGGATCGACATCGGTCAGTATATCGAATCCATTTGCAAAGATTTGGATGAAAGCGTTGCCAACTGCGAAGTTGTCACCAGTGCCGTTGACGGAATTCTTGTCCCTACTGACC
>JANNUW010000073.1:0-2562 GCA_031414095.1 Hyphomicrobium sp.
CGAGACCTTGCGCTCGAGAGTATCCGCCTGCCCCCGCTCGTCGAACGCCATCACGACGACGGCGGCGCCATAGCGGCGCACCATCCGCGCGTGCCGGATGAACTCCGCCTCGCCTTCTTTCAGCGAGATCGAATTCACCACCGGTTTGCCCTGCAGGCACTTCAGTCCGGCCTCGATCACGGAGAACTTGGATGAATCCACCATCACCGGCACGCGGGCGATGTCGGGCTCCGCCGCGGTGAGATTGAGAAACGTGGTCATCGCGTTCTCGGAATCGAGCAGACCCTCGTCCATGTTGACGTCGATGATCTGCGCGCCGTTTTCGACCTGGTCGCGCGCGATGGCGAGCGCGGCCGTGTAGTCGCCCGCCGTCACCAGCTTGCGGAACTTGGCCGAGCCGGTGACGTTGGTGCGTTCCCCGACGTTGATAAACGTGGTCGCAGCAGACGTGCGCGGGGCTTCGTCGAGGACGCCGTTGGAAGCGTCTTGGGAGTTGGCAATGGTCATGTGAGCGGCAGGCCCCGGATAAGTCAGCTAGGCGTGACAGGATGATACTTTAAGGCGTGATTTGCCCTAGTCCCTACCCCAACTAACGCCCTTTGTCGCCAGATGCACCGCCGCATGGGTTCTCTGAAATCCTTAGAGAAATTACCCACTTGTAGGGCGGGTTAAAGCCGAGCCGTGCCAAAGGCGCGCCGCGGCGTAACCCGCCGGCGGTATCGAATCTTGCACAAGCCGCGGGTGCGAGTTGGGAAATCGCCGGCGGGTTACATCACGTCATGCTCCGTATGCCGCTCTTTTAACCCGCCCCAAGCAAAGATGATCGCGCTTTACCGTGGTTACCCGTCAGATTTTTCTATCGCGTTAGTTTGGCGTGATCCGGCAAAATGGGGTCAGACCCCTCACACAATTGGTCCGGCTTCAACTCTGCCATCAGTGTGAGGGGTCTGACCCCATCTCTCCGCGGATTACGTTGCTTCACACTCATGCCGAGTGCTTCGCTCCTAACCGGCCCCGCCTCCCCCTACGGCCCGACCACACTCGCCATCGCTGGCACCAGATGCGGGTAGACGTAAATCCAGAACAGCGACGCGACTGCCATCGCTGCGATCGCGATAACGACCGGATCATGCCAGGCGCGCGACGGCGCCATCACTGTCACCTTGGCGGCGTCCTCGCGCATGTCGAAGACCACGCCTTCGAAGCGCGAGCGCATCGACTCGCTGGCGACATGGGCCAAAATCGGGATGAATAAGGTCCACGAGCGCCGCGTCAAAAGCCCCATCGGCCAACGGATATTGGGATCAACAATCCACATTTCCGTCATGGTGCCGGACTTTTCCGGCGACAACAGCGTGCGCACGAAAACGGAATACGTCTCCGGGAAATAGGTCTTGGCCTTTTGCCTGACAGCTTCGCTCAATTCGGTATCGAGCGCCTTCAATTCACGAAACAATTGGTTGCGGATTTCTTCCGATGCCAAACTAATATTCGGATCGGCCGCGCTCAGCACCGCTGGCAGCTCGATCTTGATAACACGCATACGCTTCTCCCGGTCCGGTCCCTATTCGGCCGCCCCCACGGCAATCCCGTTACCACAAACACAGCGGCAATCTCAGGGCTGGAATGCAGAAACTGGCGAATACGGTGAAGCTGCGTTGACTGAATGTGTCGTGGTCGCAACAATTCCCTGCCGTCTGAAGGGTTTAGGCCGCCTTCGGGACGCCGGTCGCCACTTTCGCAAGCGCCTCAACCAGGGCGCGGACACCGCGGACCCGGTTCTCAGGCAAATCCCAGTCGCCCTTAAAGACCAGTTTATGGTCCTGTTGCAGCTTCGCCAGCCCTCGCGAGCCCTGCAGGAATTGCGCGAGGCCAACCGGATTGGCGAAGGCGTTGCGGCGGAACGAGACCACTGCGCCGCGTGACCCGGCATCGACCTTGGCGACGCCAGCAGTCCGGCACAGCGCTTTGATTTCCATGACGTCGAGCAAGTGCGAAACCTCCTCAGGCGGCGTGCCGAAGCGATCGGCGAGTTCGGCGGCGAACCCATCGATGTCGGCGCGGCTTTCGAGCGTTGAGAGACGCCGGTAGAGTCCAAGCCGCAAATGCAAATCCGAAACGTAGGTTTCAGGGATGAGCACCGATGTGCCGAGCGCAATTTCAGGGCTCCACTTGTCTTCGCTTTCGGCCAGACCGCCAACTTTAAGCGACGTGATCTCTTCTTCGAGCATGGCTTGGTAGAGCTCAAAGCCAACTTCGCGAATGTGCCCTGACTGTTCCTCGCCCAAGAGATTGCCGCCGCCACGAATATCGAGATCGTGCGAAGCGAGCGAGAAGCCGGCGCCGAGCGTATCCAACGACTGCAAGACCTTGAGACGTTTTTCAGCGGCCTCGGTCAGTTTCTGGCCGGCAGGCGTCGTGAAATAGGCGTATGCGCGGCGCTTCGAGCGGCCGACGCGGCCGCGCAACTGATAGAGCTGCGCCAAGCCGAACATATCGGCCCGGTGCAATATCATCGTGTTCGCATTCGGAACGTCGAGACCGGATTCGACAATCGCAGTT